>JAYTQR010000220.1:0-2007 GCA_043746615.1 Gammaproteobacteria bacterium
AATCATCGGCGCTTGCGCACGGCACATCAATCCAAAGGTCTCGACGATCAGCGCGGCGCATTCGTCGGCGTCGTGGTTCGACATTTTACGCACCGACGCGGCGACCGCGTCCTCGCCGCGCAGCGGCGCCACGCCGCTCAAGCTGCGCAGGATTGCGCCGAACGGTGCGCGGATTTCGACCGGTAATTGTTCTTCGCGGATAGCGGCGAGATGACGACGGTAGGCGCAGATCAAGCGCTGTTTGATCGGCGCGGAGCTAACCAGTTCGGCGATCGCAAAATGAAAGTTTTCCCATGCAGTGGCCATGCGTGCCTCGTTATTTTCGCAAAACTGAAACCTTAATGTAGTTTCTAGGTTGCCTTTTCCCTTAAGAGCCGTGACAAATCAAGATGCTATGGCTGGAATATACAAGACAATGATAAAAACGCAACACAGATTTTCAGCCGTTTCAGCGGCAGGTTCGACCGTGGCACCGACGCCGGCCGGTGCGACGGACGTCGGTGCCGCGCGGCTTTTGCCGTGCCGGCACCAGTCGATGCGCGATGAGGCGATTACCGCGACAGCGCCCTGTGACTAGAAAAAGAATGCGTTATGGGTGATATCCAATTGAAATCAATAGAAACGATATTGCAAGGCCGATCACGTGGCTACGTCTGCAGGCCGTGACGATGCGGCAGGCGTCGCGGCAGCGACCGAGAAATGATCGGCGCCGATCATTATGTAAACACCCGGGACGACGAACAAGGTGAACAGCGTGCCGATGGCGAGCCCCGTCCCGATCACGAGACCGATTGCATAGCGCGATGCGGCACCCGCGCCGCTCGCGAATATCAGCGGCACGACGCCGAGCACCATCGCCGCGGTGGTCATCAAGATCGGGCGGAAGCGTGTCGCCGCGGCGATGAGGATCGCATCGTATTTCGAGCGGCCCCGTTCCTGCTCGGCGTTCGCGACCTCGACGATCAGGATGCCGTGCTTGCTGATCAAACCCATCAGCGTCACCAGTCCGACTTCCGTGTAGATGTTCATGCTCGCGCCGCCGACGCCGAGCGCGATGAACAGCAACGCGCCGGCGATCGACAACGGCACCGAGATCAAAATGACCAACGGATCGCGGAAGCTCTCGAACAACGCCGCGAGCGCCAGGAACACGATGATGATCGCGAATCCGAACGTCGCCAGCATGCCGCTGGATTCCTGGACGAATTGCCGCGCTTGCCCGGCATAATCGACCGAATAACCCTGCGGCAAATCGCGCGCCGCGAGCCCCCGCAAATAGACCAACGCATCGTCGAGCGAGACGCCGGGCGACATCACGCCGGCGAGCGTCGCGGAATTCTGCTGCTGGAAATGATTGAGGGTCTCGGGAATCGTTTCAGTGCGGATCGATGCAATCGTCGATAACGGGATCGACACGCCGCCGATCGTCGCGATCGGGTAATTCAGCAGCTGATCGACGTTCAGCCGCGACCGGCGCGCAACTTGCGGGATCACCTTGTACGAGCGGGTGTCCATGCTGAAATAATTGACGTAGCCGCCGCCGAGCAGGCTGCTGAGCGCCGAGCCGACTTGACTCATCGTCAGGCCGAGCTGCGCGGCCTTGTCGCGATCGATCTCGATGATCGACTGCGGCAGGTCGTATTTCAGATCGGTATCGAGAAACATGAATTTGCCGCTCTTCTGCGCATCCTGCAGGAACGCCGTCGACACCTCGTTCAGACGCAGCGGCGGGTCGGTCGTCTTGATGACGAATTGCACCGGCAAACCGAAGGCGCCGGGTAAAGACGGGAATTGGAAGGCTACGATGCGCTGTCCGGCGACCGCGCCGACCTTCTGCTGCAACAATCGCTGCAGTTGGGTTGCACCCATCGAGCGCTGATTGCGCGGCGGCAATACCAATCCGGTGAACGACCTGCCCGACGCATCGACGTGAAAGACGTGCTGCGGCTTCGCGATTTTGACCGCGATGCCGTACAGCTCATTGAAGTCGTCGACCTTGCGCTGCAG
>JAYTQR010000221.1:0-5425 GCA_043746615.1 Gammaproteobacteria bacterium
TTGCTCATAGACCGGCAACGGAGGCGGCGCTTCGTTCGCTTGCAACTCGATTTGCGCGTTGGCGTCGCCGTATTGGGACTGCGGCTGGCCATAGCCGGAATCCGAGTATTGCTGCGGCGCCTGTGCATAGGGCGCCTGTGAATAAGGCGTCGGTTCCTGCAGCACGCAAGCGCCAAGCAGCAGGGCCGCCGCCGACAGAAAGACGAGTTTGCCGCTGGGACTCGCGACTCGAATCGGCTCATTGATTGTCGACATGGAGAACGTCCTTTTGATAGCGATGGTCCAAATTATGCGCGGTCGCAGCGCCTGTATGGAATTAATAACGTTACAGGTCTGCGGGCGGCCGGCACTGTGACGCAAATGTAACGGACCGGTGCTGGACGGCCCGCTCAGTGCCGGATCGGCGCCGCCGTCAGTGCCGCGCGCAACTCCGTCAGTTTCGCCTTGACGACCGCGGCATTGTCCGGCCCGATGCGGATCAGCAATTTCTGCCCTGCGGGGCGCGCTTCGAGCTGCGGATCGGCGAATTGATACAACACGTTGGGACGCACCAAAGTGATCGGCGCGGCCGGTTGGGGCGCCGCGAGCAGCACGTCGATGACGGCGATCAACCGATCGTTGAAGTAACCGTCCGGATAGCCCAGATGCTGGTAGGCGCTTTGAAACAGCGGATAGAAGCGAAAATACAGACCCGCCAATTTTTGCATGTCAAGATTGCGGATCACCTCCACCATCGGCACGTAGCGAGCGTAGTTCTGCGGATCGAGCCTCGCGTGTTCGTTATCGCCTTGTGCCATGAACGTGCCCGGAGCGGCGGCGACGGGCCGCTTTTGCACAGGCAGGTGACGCCGAGGCAAGTTGTCTATGGTCGCGACGATGTGCCGAATCAGATCCTCCGGCACCAAATAATTCCGGACCGCAGCGGCGCCGATCAGCTCGCCGAGCGCCCCGCCAAGCTCCGCATCGCTGTGGTTCAACGCCGGCAATGACGCGGTCTGCGCCGACGGCGTCGCGCTCTGCGGGAGCGGGTACTTGATCGGTGGCGGAGCCGGCGCCGCCGCGGGCGGCTGCAGTTTCGCGGATGCGGACGCGGCCGGCGGCATCTTGGGTTGTTCTAAGTAGTACCAAACGCCGAGACCGGCGGCGATTACCACGGCGACCATGGCGATGATCGGTTTGTTCATGACGGCCTTGCCGGAATCTGATGCGGGCGCCGATAGTACCTGACGTCTTTAGGAAGCGGCTCTGTCGGCGCTCGATGGTTTGGTGCGCTCCGGCAAGGTGCGCTCACCAACGTCGCCCACGCGCTAGCCTCGGCCGCCAACCCGCAGATCCAGTTCATGCATTTTATAATCGATGACCAAGGTGTCGAGCGTGCCGAGCGCGTCCATGCCGATCAAGATCGCCGGCCGATCGGTGAGGTGCCAGTGTGAAAAGATCTGCAGATTCGAGTAGGTGACGCCGGGATCGCGAATCTGCACGGAGCCGAGTTGGATCGCCGGCGTGGCAATGATTTCGCCGTCTTGAATGGCCTTGGTTGCGCCGATGATTTGGTCCGGCTTACCGCGGTAGGCTTCGTCGCGCCGCCTCAATGCATCGCGCAGCGCGAGATTCGCGATCGTCAATTGACCGCCGGTATCGATGATCGCTTTGGTGGGCACGCCGCCGACATAGGCATCGACGATGATCAGCGTCCCCGGTGTACGCTCGAAGCGGATGCGCTCGAATCCCCGGCCCGGACCTTGACCGCGCGAATAGGAAATCGTAATCCGGTCATGCATGAAGTCGATGAATATGCGCTTGTCGTCGAGACCTGCCGTGCCGAGAATGCCGTCCGCTCCGCCCATCGCATCCGGAATGATCGGCATCAGCGGCGCGCGCATGATCAAATCGCCGACGGTAAAATAATCGACCCGCACGGTCGGTACCGTTGCCGTGCCGGTGACGCCGCGCAACAAGACCGGCGGCGATTGGTCGAGCCGGAGGCCGAGGATTGAAGCCACCTCTTCGGTCAGGCCGGATTCGGTCGCGCCGGTGTCGAGGACCAAGCGGAAGGGTCCCTTGCCGTTGATGTAGACCGGCGCCCAGATACGCCCGATGCTGTCACGCCTGGTCGGTGCGACGAAACGCGGCCCCGCACCTTCGACGACGATTTCGCTCAGCTGATCGGTCGGATCGATCAATTCGCGGGCAGTTGCGGCGACCGGCGCCTCGGTCGCGCCCTTCGCAATCGGCATAATCGCGAGGACACCGAGCACGCACAGTACGCCCCGGCGGCAGTTCCCGCTGACGTCCCCGCGTTGGCGCTCGCCGAACATGAAACTCCGGGTCTCGGCAGCCTCCGCCCGAGACCGTGCGGGTAAATCAACGGTCGACCGAGCGAGCATAGCACCGCCCGCAGCAACGACCCAAGCGCAGTCCGGATCCCGAGCCGCCGTCGCCGGCGGCGGGCTCCGGACTCGTAATTGCGAGTTATAATCACATCATCGATCAGCTTTCCCATGCACCCGCGCGAGCCCCCCCCATGATGAGTCCCTTGCCCAGACGTGTGATTCCGATCAAAGCCGAACGGATCTCGTCGCTGAGCCCAGATGAGCGCGATTCGACCCTGCAAGCCTGCGCTCGCCTGAAAACTTCAAAGGGCGCTTTGTTGCCGATACTGCATGCGGTGCAGCAAGAATTGGGATATATCCCCAAGGACGCGGTGCCGCTGATCGCCGAGGAATTGAACTTATCGCGCGCCGACGTGCACGGGGTCATCAGCTTCTATCACTACTTCCGCACCGCGAAGCCCGGACGTCATGTGTTGCAGCTGTGCCGCGCCGAGGCGTGCCAGGCCGTCGGCGCCGTGTCGTTGGCCGACCACGCGCGACGCAGTTTGGGTGTCGATTTTCACGGCACGACCGCGGACGGCGCGATCACGCTCGAAGCGGTTTATTGTCTGGGCAACTGTGCATTGGGGCCTTCCGCGATGCTGGACGATCGGTTGGTCGGCCGCGTCAGCTGCCACCGCTTGGACGAACTTCTGGCCGAGGCGAGGAACTCGACATGAGCGGCGTGACGGTTTACGTACCCGGCGATGCAGCCGCCTGCGCGGTCGGCGCGGACGCCACCGCCGGCGCTATCGCCGCCGAGGCAGCCCGGCGCGGCACTGATGTGCGCATTGTGCGCAACGGCTCTCGCGGCCTGCTGTGGCTGGAACCTCTCGTCGAGGTCGAGACGTCCGGCGGCCGCATCGCCTATGGACCCGTCGACGCGGCCGCCGTCGCCGGCTTGTTCGATGCCCGCTTCACGAGCGGCGGCCGACATCCGCTATGCCAGGGGCCGACGGCGGAGATCCCCTACCTCAAGAACCAAGAGCGTCTGACTTTTGCACGCGTGGGTCTGACCGACCCGCAGAATCTCGACGAATATCGGCAGCACGGTGGCTACCGCGGCCTCGCCAACGCCCTGCAAATGGCGCCGGCCGCGATCGTCGACTGCGTCACCGGGTCGGGCCTGCGCGGCCGCGGCGGCGCCGCATTTCCCGCCGGCATCAAATGGAAAACGGCTTTGGGCGCGCCGGGGTCGGAAAAATATATCGTATGCAACGCCGATGAGGGCGATTCCGGTACTTTCTCGGACCGCATGTTGATGGAAGGCGATCCGTTCGTGCTGATCGAGGGGATGACGATTGCCGGCCTCGCGACCGGCGCGGCGCAGGGATATATTTATTTGCGCTGCGAATACCCGCATGCGCAGCGCGCCCTCGAGCGGGCGATTGCAACCGCCTACGCCCAGAGCTACCTCGGTGCCGACGTGCGCGGCAGCGGCAAGCGCTTTGATTTGGAAGTGCGCATGGGCGCGGGTGCCTATATTTGCGGTGAGGAAACCTCTCTGCTCGAGTCTCTCGAAGGCAAACGCGGCCAAGTGCGGTTCAAACCGCCGCTGCCGGCGGTCGAAGGCCTGTTCGGCAAACCGACCGTCATCAACAACGTGATTACGCTGGCTTCGGTACCCGTCATTCTGGATCGCGGCGCCGACTACTACCGCAACTTCGGCATGGGCCGCTCGCGCGGCACGCTGCCGATGCAACTGACCGGCAACATCAAATACGGCGGTCTCGTGGAGAAGGCCTTCGGCCTCAGTTTGCGCGAATTGTTGTACGACTACGGTGGCGGCAGCTTGAGCGGCAGGCCGATCCGAGCCGTGCAGGTCGGCGGCCCGCTCGGCGCCTACCTGCCGGAGAGTCAATTCGACGTCAAAGTGGACTACGAGGCATTCACGGACATTCAGGGTATGCTCGGTCACGGCGGCCTCGTCGTGTTCGATGACAGCGTCGACATGGCCGCCCAGGCGCGCTACGCGATGGAATTCTGCGCGATCGAATCCTGCGGCAAATGCACGCCGTGCCGAATTGGCTCGACCCGCGGCGTCGAGGTGATCGACCGCCTGCTCGCCGGCGAGAATCCCGCGCAGCAGGAAGTGCTGTTGCGCGATTTGTGCGAGACGATGACCTATGGTTCACTCTGCGCGCTGGGTGGGCTGACCCCCTATCCGGTGCGGTCCGCCCTGAATCACTTTCCGGAGGATTTTCATCGGCGGAGCGCGGCGCGCGCGCCGGGATAGACGAGAGAGAGGATTGCCTGATGTTATCGATTGTCGAAGAGGATTACGGGACGCCGGGACGCCACAGCGCGAAGTCGGTCACGCTGACGATCGACGGCCAGAAAGTGAGCGTGCCGGAAAACACATCGGTGATGCGCGCCGCGGCGCTCGCGGGTTTGTCGATACCGAAGCTGTGCGCGACGGAGCAACTCGAAGCGTTCGGTTCGTGCCGACTGTGTCTCGTGCAGATCGACGGCATGAAGGGACTGCCCGCCTCGTGCACGACCCCGGTGTCCGCCGGCATGAAAGTCACGACACAAAGCCGGCAACTCGCCGATGTGCGCCGCGGCGTGATGGAACTCTATATATCCGACCATCCGCTCGATTGCCTGACGTGCCCCGCGAACGGGCATTGCGAACTGCAGGACATGGCCGGCGCCGTTGGCTTGCGCGAAGTGCGCTACGGCTATGCCGGCGCCAATCATCTGGATGCCAAGAAGGATGCGAGCACTCCGTACTTCACGTTCGATCCGAGCAAATGCATCGTCTGTTCGCGCTGCGTACGCGCCTGCGACGAGCAGCAAGGCACCTTCGCGCTGACGATCCAGGGCCGCGGCTTCGACTCCAAGGTTGCCGCCAGCCAGGATGAACCGTTTCTCGCCTCCGAGTGCGTGTCCTGTGGCGCCTGCGTGCAGGCCTGTCCGACCGCGACGCTGTCGGAAAACAGTTTGATCGAAAAAGGCCAGGCCGAGCATAGCGTCGTGACGACCTGCGCCTATTGCGGCGTCGGTTGCTCGTTCCGCGCGGAAATGCAGGGCACCGAACTCGTACGCATGGT
>JAYTQR010000222.1:0-1908 GCA_043746615.1 Gammaproteobacteria bacterium
CTTGGTCCGCCGCGTGCGCATCAAGGATCATTGGGGCGAAAAACGCATATTCACCGTCCGCAGCATCGTCGCGGGCGTCGTCGTCGCCACATTGTTGCTGAGCGTCGCCGCGCGCTTATTTTATTTGCAGGTGCTGCGCTACGATTATTATTCGGAACTCTCGCAAGGCAACCGCGTGCGCATCGAGCCGATCCCGCCGAGCCGCGGACTGATACTTGACCGGCACGGCGTCATACTCGCCGAAAATCTGCCGGCCTTTCAACTCGAACTGGTACGCGAACAAGTCGGCACACCGGCACAGTTGGACGCGAGTTTGGCGCGGTTGGTGGCCATCGGTTTGCTGGATAAAGACGACGTCCCCAGCATCAAACGCACGATTCTCTCGCACCATGTCTACGAAAGCGTGCCGATCAAGCTGCAGCTGAGCGACGAGGAAATGGCCGTTTTCGCCGTGCATCGCTTCGAATTCACCGGCATCGACATCCGCACGCGCCTGTCGCGCCACTACCCGTTCGGGCCGCTTGCCGTGCATGCGCTCGGCTATGTCGCGGCGATCAGCGCGCAAGACGTCCAGCACATCGATGCCGCGGCGTACGCCGGCACGACGCTGATCGGCAAGCTCGGCGTCGAGCGCGCGTACGAGAACGTGCTGCATGGCACTCCCGGATTCCGCGAGGTGCTGGTCAACGCCGCCGGCCGGCCTGTGGAAAAGCAGGGCGTGTTCCGGCCAATACTCAAAATGCGGCCGCCGATCGCGGGCTCCGACCTGATCCTCAGTTTGGACGTGCGTTTGCAGCGCGCAGCGGAACAAGGACTCCAAGGTCTGCGCGGCGCGGTCGTCGCGATCAATCCCAATAACGGCGACATCCTTGCGCTCGCGAGCACGCCTGGATTCGACCCGAACGAGTTCGCCCGCGGGCTCACGAACAAACAATACAATGAATTGCAGCAAGACATCGACAAGCCGCTGATCGATCGCGCGTTGCGCGGCACTTACCCGCCGGGTTCGACCGTCAAGCCGTTTTATGCGCTCGCCGCCCTGCACTTCGGCGTCATGACGCCGGACCAGACGATTTTTTGCCCGGGGCACTACAACCTGCCGGGAAGCCGTCACGTATATCACGACTGGAAGCCCGCCGGCCACGGGACGATCGCGATGCGCCGGGCAATTGCTCAATCCTGCGACGTTTATTTTTATCAAGTGGCGGAAAAGCTCGGCATCGACCGCATGGACGAATTCATGGGTGTTTTCGGCTTTGGGCGTCCGACCGGCATCGACATTGCCGGTGAAAAGTCCGGATTGATGCCGTCGCCCGCATGGAAACGCCGCGCCTACAAACATGCGGCGGATCAAATCTGGTTCCCCGGCGAGACGCTGATCGTCGGCATCGGCCAAGGCTATATGCTGGTCACGCCCTTGCAACTCGCGCACGCGGTCGCGGGCATCGCCGCACGGGGACGGGAATTTGCCCCTCGTCTGGTCATCGGCGAGCGCGCGCCGGGCACTTCGAAAGTGACGATGTTGCCCGTCAAGCGGCAACGCGGAATCACCGGCGTGACGCCCGATCAATGGAACGTGATTTTCGACGGCATGGAGGAAGCGACGCAACCCGGCGGCACCGCGGTGCGCGTTCAAGCCGGCGCTCCGTACAAGCTTGCGGCCAAGACCGGCACAGCGCAGGTCTTCTCGTTGGGGAAAAATCAGAAATACAATGTTAAGCAGGTCGCTGAACGGTTGCGCGATCACGCGGTGTTCATCGCTTTCGCTCCGGCCGATGAGCCGAAACTTGCGGTGGCCGTGCTGGTCGAAAACGGCGGGCATGGAGGTTCGACCGATGGACCGATCGCACGCCGAATTTTCGATGAGTACCTGTTGCCGGACAAAGCAGCAATGACGGCCAATGCGCC
>JAYTQR010000223.1:0-6297 GCA_043746615.1 Gammaproteobacteria bacterium
TGATCGTCGGCATCGGCGGTACGACCCGGCCGGGATCCACGTCGGAACGCGCTTTGCTATTCGCGCTCGCCGAGGCGCGCAAACTCGGGGCGGATACGGAGCTGCTGGTCGGCGAGGATATTCTGCTGCCGATTTACGTGCCCGAAGTACTCGAGCGCAACGACACCGCCCGGCATCTGGTGGCCGTTTTGCGCCGCGCGAGCGGGATCATCGTCGCCTCCCCGGGGTATCACGGCTCCCTGTCCGGACTGATCAAGAACGCGTTGGATTACGCCGAGGACATGCGCAACGACGGCTTGCCGTATTTCGAGAGCCGCGCCGTCGGTCTGATTGCGTGCGCGAACGGTTGGCAGGCGACCGGCGCCACGTTGAATGCGCTGCGCTCGATCGTACACGCGCTGCGCGGCTGGCCGACGCCGCTCGGCGTCGCGATCAATACGACCGAAGCGCACATCGGCGAGGATAACGTGCCGGTGAATCCGGCGACGCGGCAACAGTTGTCAATCCTTGCCGCGCAAGTCGTGCAGTTCGCGCAGCAGCGCCTCGCCTACCTACTCGCGCATGCCCCCGCCGCGATAACCGGCTGACGCCGCAGAGCGCGTAGGCCGGCGGATTTCGCGATTCACTCGGCCTTGAACGGTGCCGCGGCGGCGGGTCCGGCCGGCGCTCCCGGCGCTCCAGGCGCTCCCGGCGCCGCGGGCCCCGCCGGCGCTTCGGCTGCTCCGGGCGCTTGGGACCGGCGTTGCTGCTTGGCGTCTTGCCGCGCTTTTCTGGCGGCTTCCTTCTGTTTCTTTGCGTGACGGTAATTCGGCTTGGCCAACTGGGTCTCCTGGAACGGCGGGACGACCGCTGATCTTACCCGGACTGCGCCCAAACGCGTACCTCTTAGCGATACCGCTCGTCTTTCCGATGCGGCCCATCTTGGCGGTGCCGCCCATCCCGCGCCGGCTGAGCCGCTTGACGATCAGCTCGGCCGGCAACTTTAAACCCGAGCGCAATGTCGCGTTGCTACTATACCGGCGGCCATGAAGCGCGCAGCGAAACGATCCTTGGGCGTGTCGGCGGGTCTCGGGCTCGCCGTGCTGTCGTTCATCAATCTGTTCAACTATCTGGACCGCTATCTCGTCCCGGCGTTGTTCGAGAGTTTGAAGCACTCGGAACTCGCCCTGTCGGACCAACAGTTGGGATCCCTGATGAGCGGCTTTTTGATCGTCTACACGCTGGCGGCGCCGGTCTTCGGCGCGTTGGGCGACCGCCGCGCCAGGCCACGGCTGATCGCTGCGGGCGTCGCGTTGTGGAGCATTGCGACAGCGCTTTCCGGTCTCGTCGGCGGCTACTTGCCGTTGTTGGCCGCACGCGCGTCGGTCGGCGTCGGCGAGGCGGCCTACGGCACCATTGCGCCGAGTCTGCTGGCCGACTATTTTCCGGCCCGGCGCCGTGGCCGCGTGATGGCGATATTTTTCTGCGCGATACCGGTCGGGTCCGCGCTAGGCTATGTCGTCGGCGGGCTGATCGACAAACATTACGGCTGGCGCGCGGCTTTCTTCGTCGCGGGCGTGCCCGGCATCGTCCTGGCCGCGCTGTGTCTGCTGCTGCGCGATCCACCCCGCGGCGCCGCGGACGACCCTAAGGCGGCGGCCCAGGTTGACGCGCCGCCCGTCGCGCCGCACGCACCGGTGCGCTCGATCGGCGCGGACACCCGCATGACCTATCGCCGACTGCTGCGCAACGCTCCGTACCGGCTGACGGTGCTGGGCTACGCAGGCTACACGTTTGCGGTCGGCGGCCTCGCCGCCTGGATGCCGGCGTTTCTCGAGCGGGTGCGCGGCATGCCGCGCGCCGAGGCCACGGTCAGCTTCGGCGCAATCGTCGTGATCACGGGCTTCGTCGGCACGTTCGCCGGCGGCTGGCTCGGCGACTATTGCACCGCTTACTCGCGCGCGGCGTTTCTGTGGCTGTGTGCGCTATCGACGCTGCTTGCGGCGCCGTTCGTGTGGCTCGCGCTGACGACACCATCGCCGCCGCTGTATTTGCTGAGCATGGTCGTCGCGCTGCTGTTGCTGTTTTTGTCGACCGGACCGGTCAACGCGGCCATCGTCAATCTGGTCTCGCCGCTCGAGCGCGCCTCGGCCATCGCACTGTCGGTATTCAGCATTCACATGTTCGGCGACGCGATATCGCCGTTGCTGATCGGCACCGTCTCCGACGCCTCGTCGCTGGCCCAGGCGGTCAAGATCGTGCCGGCAGCCGTCGTCGTTGCAGGTGCGCTGTGGTGCTGGGCGGCACGCGCGCACGGACGCACGGCATGCTGATCCGCGATGCGGCCGACGCCGATCTGCCGGGAATACTCGAGATCTACAACGAGGTGATCGCGAACACGACCGCGGTCTACAGCGAATCGCCCGCCACGCTCGAGGATCGCCGGGCGTGGCGGCAAAGCCGCCTTGAACAACGCTGTCCGGTGCTGGTCGCGGCCGATCGGGCCACGATCATGGGGTTCGCGAGTTTCGGCAATTTCCATTCATCTTCGGGTTACCGGCACACGGTCGAGCTGACGGTGCACGTGCATGCGTTGTACCGCGGCCGCGGCGTCGGCAAAGCCTTGGTGACGGCGCTGCTGGCGCGCGCAGCGCTGCTCGGCAAGCACGTGATAATCGGCTTGATCGATGCCGACAATGCCGTATCGCTCGCGATGCACGAACATTTGGGGTTCACGCGCGTCGCGCATTTGCGCGAGGTCGGCCGCAAATTCGATCGATGGCTCGATCTCGTGCTGATGCAGCGGTTCGTCGGCTGACCGAGCGCCTCAGGCCCGCGCCTGGGCGATCGCGGCGAGCGATTGCGCCACGTCGGCGCGGGCGGCGATGTCCTCGATGTCGGCATCGATCTTGCGCTGCCAGTTCGGGTATTCGTGATTCGTGCCCGGCAGGTTGACCGGATCGACGCTGCCCACCAAATCCTCGAGCTGCACCGCGACGAGCACGGCGTTCGAGCGCGCCAGATACAGGTGCAGCGCATCGGCAAGCGCCGGCGTGAACGGGTCGGCGGCGCCGCGCGGGCTCACGGGGGCGAGGCCCTGTGCGGCGAGCGCCTCGAGCAGGGCCGTGCGGTCGTGCTCGCGTTCCCGCAGTACATCCGCTCGTACGGCCGCGTTCGGATACAGATTCAGGCGTTCGCGCAACACGATGTCGCGGCCGTCCCAGTAGCTGCGCAAGGTCGGCATGTCGTGCGTCGTCGCCGTCGCGAGTGCGCGCCGGGGATATTCGTCGGGCCCGCGAAAGCGGCCGCCGCGCTTTTCGAACAGCATGACCTTGTACTGGTATAGACCGTATTGGCCCATCGCAGCGCGCATTTCGTCGGGCACGACGCCCAAATCCTCGCCGACGACGAGGCATTCGGCGCGCGCGCTTTCCAGCGTGAGCACGGTCAGCAGCCAATGCAGCGGGTAGTGGACGTACGCGCCTTGGCTCGGCGATGCGCCGGCCGGAACCCACCACAAGCGGAACAGCGACATGACGTGATCGAGGCGCAAGGCGCCGTAATGGCGCATGTTGTCGCGAATCAGGTGCACGAAACCCTGCAGACGCTGCTCCTCGATGGCGAGCGGATCCTGCGGCGCAATGCCCCAGCCTTGGCCTTTCAGCGCGAGCGGGTCCGGCGGCGCGCCGATTTCGGCGCCTAAGCGGTAGCTCGCGGGGTCGGCCCAGGTCTCTGCGCCTGACGGATGCGCACCGACCGCATAATCGCCGTACAACCCGATCGGCATGCCGACCGTTCGCGCCAGGGTTTGTGCGTCGCTTAGTTGTTCGTGCGCGAGCCACTGCAGATAAACGAAGAATTCGATGTCCTCGGCGTGCGCAGCGGCGAAGCGCGCGACCGCCGGACCGTCGGAGTCACGGAATTCCTCTGGCCAGTTGAGCCAGCCGGATGCGCTGTCGCGCGTCGCGCGAAAATACCGGTCGAGTGCATCGAAGCACGCGTAGCGCTGCAGCGCAGGCCCGCCGGACGCGGCAAACCCCCGGTACTTCGCCGCCCGCTCGGTGCCGCCGGCCAAATGCCGCCGCCGAAACTCCTGATGCAGAAGTTCGAGCACCTCGAACTTCAATCGTGCGACGCCTGGATAATCGACTAGCACGGCGGCGCGCAGCGCCGCGATCCGCGCCTGCACTGCCGGGTCGCGGAGGCGCCGTTGCGCCGCTGCGCATTCGGCATATTCGGCAACGGCGGGAACCGCAATGTACAGGACGTTCAAGAAATGCCGGTCCGATGCGCTGTACGGACTTGCGCGACCGGGATCGGCCGGGGCGAGCGCATGCAGAGGGTTCAGGCCGATGTAGCCCGCGCCGCGAGGCCCCAGCCAGCGGACCAGCGCTTGCAGATCGCTGAAATCGCCAATGCCCCAGTTTGCGGCGGAACGCAGCGCGTATAACTGTACGGCGACGCCCCAAATCCGCCGGCCGGCGGCGACCGCCGCCGGCTCGTGGCAAAACCGCGGCGACGTGACGATCAGGCAGCGGTGCGGCGCCCTGCCGGCGAGCGATGCCTCCAGCATGTGGTAGCCCGGCGGCAACTCCGGCGGCAATTCAAAGCGGCGGCGCGTGATCCAGCACCCGGCCACCTCGCCCCGCCACAGCTCGGGACAATCGTTCGTGGACAGTACGCCTTCATGCCGGCCGCCGTCCTCCAGAGCGAGCGACCACTTGAGATTGGCCCCATAGTCGACCGCCGTGACATTGATGTCGACGCCGATGCGCACGCCCTGGGCGGCGGCGACGCGCGGCAGCAGCGCCCGCGACTTCGCGATTTCGAGGCGGGTGATTGCCGCCGCCAACGCGCCGTGGTCATCGACGGCGACGCCCATCGCGCGCAGGATCCCGGCTTGCGCATCAACGCCGAAAGGCTGCAGTTGGCCGCGATAATCGTTGTAGGCATCGCCGATGCCACGCAAGCGCGCCAAGCGCTCGATCAATTCGTCGGCCACGGCTTCACCACGTCAACAGCACGACGCTGCGCTCCTGCAGCGGATAATGATCCGCCGCTGGCGGCGCAGCGCAGTCGAACGGTTCGAGCGCGGTATCGAAGAGCCGTAACCAGGCGGCCGCTGGCGGCAGCGCCGGCAGCTTGAATACCTGCGCATCGTGACTCGCATTGAACAGCAGCAGCAGGCGCCCCACCGGACCGGTGTTCCTGCCGAGCCAGCAGCCGAACGTGCGCAACTCGTCGTTCAGCCAATCCGTGTGCGTCATTTGCAACCCAGCCTCGTGCAGCCACGCAACATCCTTGGCGCCGCCGCGCAACAGCGTGCCCCGCAAAAACGTGTCACGGCGGAATTCCGCATACCGCTGCCGCAATCCGGCGAGCACTCGAACGAAGCGCACGAGCTCGGCGTTCGCGTCGCGAAGACGCCAGTCCACCCAGGATAGCGCATTGTCCTGACAGTACGCGTTGTTGTTGCCGCCCTGCGTGCGCGCGAACTCGTCGCCGCCCTGCAGCATGGGCACGCCCTGCGACAGCAGTAGCGTCGCGAGGAAATTACGCGTTTGGCGGCGCCGCAACGCGTTCACGGCGGCATCGCCGGTCGGACCCTCGGCGCCGCAATTCCAACTGAGGTTATGGCCGGCGCCGTCCGCATTATTCTCGAGATTCGCCTCGTTCCGCCGCTCGTTGTAGGAAACCAAGTCGCAGAGCGTGAAGCCGTCGTGAGCAGTCACGAAATTGATGCTGGCCGTGGGTTTGCGCGCCTTGTGCCGAAATAGATCGCTCGAGCCCGCGAAGCGCTCAGCGAACTCGCCGGCCTTGCCGCCGTCGCCGCGCCAAAACGCTCGCACCGTATCCCGATAGCGATCGTTCCATTCGGACCAGTCGGCGGGAAAGCGGCCGAGCTGATAACCGCCCAAGCCCACGTCCCACGGTTCGGCGATCAGTTTGACGTGCTGGAGCGCGGGTTCGGCGCGCAAGGTCTTGAACAGCGGCGAATTCTCGTTGAAGCCGTCGGCCTCACGCCCGAGCACGGTGGCCAGATCGAAGCGGAATCCGTCGACGTGCATCTCCTCGGCCCAATATTTCAGGCAATCGACGATCATCGTGCGCACGACCGCATGTTCGCAATTGACCGTGTTGCCGCAGCCGGTTAGATTCTCGTAATAGCGCGGATCCTCACGGATCAGCCGGTAGTAGACCGGGTTGTCGATGCCGCGCCAGCTCAACATCGGCCCGGTCTCGTTGCCCTCGGCCGTATGATTGAAGACGACGTCGAGGATCACTTCGATGCGCGCCGCATGCAGCGCCTTGACCATG
>JAYTQR010000224.1:0-2236 GCA_043746615.1 Gammaproteobacteria bacterium
AAGGTGCAGGCGCTGATTGCAAAGACCGCGCGCATGGAAGTGACGATCACGAACTCGGACACGGAAGCCCTGTTGCTGGAACTGAATTTGATCAAGAAGCACAAGCCGCGCTTCAACATCATCCTGCGCGACGACAAAAGCTTCCCTTTTCTGCATTTTTCGACGGCTCACGAATTTCCGCGCCTGAGCCTGTACCGCGGTTCGCGCCGCGAGCCGGGGCGCTTTTTCGGTCCGTATCCGTCCGCCGGCGCGGTCCGCGAGACACTGCAGCAGCTACAGAAGCTGTTTCGTTTGCGCAATTGCGAGGACAGCTATTATGCGAATCGCTCGCGCCCCTGCCTGCAATACCAGATTCAGCGCTGCACGGGGCCGTGCGTCGGATTGATTTCGTCGGTCCGCTACGCGCAGGACGTCGGTGCGGCGATCAAGGTGCTCGAGGGGCGCAACGACGAAGTCAATCTGGATCTCGCGCGGCGCATGGACAGCGCCGCCGAACGGCTGGAATTCGAAGAAGCCGGGAAGCTGCGCGACCAATTGGCCCATCTGAAGACCGTGCAGGCGCAGCAGATCGTGACCGCCGAGCAGCGCCACGACGCCGACGTCATCGCGGTGGCGGCCGGCGGCGGCGATTATTGCGTCGCTTTGATGTTCGTGCGCGCCGGCCGCAGCTTGGGAAGCACGACATTTTTCCCGAGGGCGCCGTTCGCGGAGAACCCGGAAGTGCTCGCGGCGTTCGTCGCGCAATACTATGCCGAGCGCGAGGCGCCGCCGGAAATCATCGTCGATCACGACTTCGAGGAAATACCGCTGCTCGAGACGGCTTTGAGCGCGCGCGCCGGGCGCCGTGTGCGCATCGCCGCATCGGTGCGCGGCATTCGCGCGCGCTGGCTCGAGATGATGCAGCAGAACGCCGCGCACGCGCTGCAGATGCGCGGCCTAGCGCGGGCGAGTATCGAGGCCAAGCTCGAGGAACTGCGCGACGTGTTCGATCTCGACGAAATACCGGCGCGCCTCGAGTGTTTCGACATCAGCCACACCGGCGGCACCGATACGATCGCCTCCTGCGTCGTGTTCGGCGTCGAGGGACCGGTAAAGAGCGAATACCGCCGCTTCAATATTGCCGGTACCCGGCCAGGCGATGACTACGCGGCGATGCGCCAAGCACTGCTGCGCCGCTACAAGCGCGTGCGGGACGGCGAAGTGCCGGCACCGGACGTGCTATTGATCGATGGCGGCAAGGGACAATTGGCGGAGGCCAAGCGCGTCCTGGAGGAACTTGGCCTGACGGGAATCACGCTGATCGGCGTCGCAAAAGGCGCCGACCGGCGCGCGGGGCAGGAACGGCTGTTCTTGTTGGGCCGCGACACCCCGACTATACTGCCGCCGGATTCAAGCGCGCTGCATTTGATCCAGCGCGTGCGCGACGAAGCACACCGATTTGCGGTCGCGGGACACCGCCGCAAGCGGGCCAAGCGTCATAGCAGATCGATCCTCGAAACCATACCGGGGCTCGGGCCCGTGAAGCGCCGCGAACTGCTGCAGCAGTTCGGCGGAATGCAAGGGGTCATGCGTGCCGGCATCGACGATTTCGTGCGAATTCGCGGTCTCGGGCGCAGCTTGGCCGAAGTGATCTATGAACACCTCCACCCCGGTAGTTGAGCGCAAGTCGGCAATGAATTTACCGAATGCGCTGACGTGGCTGCGGATCTCGATGATTCCGGCGATCGTCGTCCTGTTTTACCTGCCTTATTGGTGGGCGCAGCCGGCCGCGTGCGCCGGTTTCGCATTCGCGGGCATCACCGATACGCTGGACGGTTACTACGCGCGCAAGCTGGGCTTGACCTCGCGGCTCGGCGCATTTCTCGACCCGGTCGCCGACAAACTGATCGTTGCCTGTGCGTTGGTGCTGATCGTCAGCAGGGACCCGCGCTGGTATTTGGTGATCATCGCGATCGTGATCATCGGACGCGAGATCGCGGTCTCGGCGCTGCGCGAATGGATGGCCGAAATCGGCGCGCGCGGCCGGATCGCCGTGTCGATCTGGGGAAAGTACAAAACGATCGTGCAGATCGTCGGGCTATCGATGCTGCTGTACCGCCGCGACTTGCTGTTCGTGCCGATCTACACGCTGGGCTTGATCCTGACCGCCATCGCGGCGGTGTTGACACTGTGGTCGATGATTTTGTATTTGCGTCTAGCGTGGCCGGAATTGCGCGGCAGTTCAATGCTATAGCCT
>JAYTQR010000225.1:0-15224 GCA_043746615.1 Gammaproteobacteria bacterium
AACTGACCGCTGACGCCGCCTTCCTTGACGTATTGCTTCTGCCCGACGCCGTCGATGTAGACGTTGACGGAGCTCGCGTTCTCCGCGCCGCCGGTCAGCGAAGTATTGCCGTTGTGATCGACGCTGAAAACGACGCCGGGCACGGTGTCGGCAAACTCCAGGAAATTGCGGGTGATCTGCGGCACCGTCGCGATTTGCTCCTGCGAGACCGTTTCGCCGACTTCGGACGTGCGCACGTCGACGAGGCGGCGCGCGCTGACCGTAACTTCCTGCAGCGCAGTCGAGGGCGCCGCCGCAGCCGCCGCTCCTGTGGCCGCAAGGTCGAGTCTGGCAGTCGAGGCGACCGTCAGCGTGACCGTCGTCGCGGTGCCGGGGCCGGCATCGACGCGGTACGTGCCGGCGGGCAGACCGACGAGGGTATAGTTGCCCTGCGAATCCGCGGTCGTGTGGCGTGTGACTCCGGTGGCGGTGTTCACGGCCGTGACCACGCTGTTTGCTGCGGCGCTGCCCTGCAGCGTGGCATCCGCGCTCTGCGCCCAGGTGATCGTCGGCTGCGCGAGCGCGGCTGCCACCGCAGCGGCGACTAGCGACAACTGGCGCTGGTGATTGCTCCTGATGCGTTTGTTCATTGTCCGATCCCCTTAGTTTCAGCCACATACCGGCGTCGTACCCGCCGATTTTTCTTCAATTCCGCCGCCTCGCGTTGCGCTGGCGCACGCGCGGCCCAGTCGCCATGTTTGCGTTCGCCGCAACGGCCCCACGCCCAGATTCTATGGAGCATGGCGCGGTTCAGTCAACGTTACCCAATCCCGATTCCCCGCCGCTTGTTGCAATTATGGCACAAATCTGTTTCGGCGATCTAGCGATCCCGGCCCGACGCGGCGGCAATTGCGGCGTTCACCGGCATCGGCGATGATGCGCCCTCGGCGCACCCGCCACCGCACCCGCCACCGCACTCGACCCGGCGATCCGGGGCGTCGTCGCGCAACAGGGGGGTCGACGTGAACGGCTGGACTAGTGTGCTCAACATCAACCCCTCGGCGCCGCGCCGCTCGCCGCCGCCGCTCGCCGTCTTATTCATGCTGGCCGCCGCCGGCGTCGCGCCTGCAAGTACCCAAGCCGGTGTAGCGCCCTCAGCGGCGCAACACGGTGCGGTCGCGCACGTTGGCGCGCCGCAGATCATCATGATCGATCCGGCCGCACCCGCGCACGCGTTCCCGCATTTCTGGGAACAGATGTTCGGCTCCGGCCGCGCGGTGCTGAGCTTGCGCGACGACTACCGGCGCGACTTGCGCACGGTCAAAGCGGCAACCGAAGTGCGCTATGTGCGCTTTCACGGCATCCTGCTCGATGAGGTCGGCGTTTACGACGAGGACGCCAAGGGGCGCGCCGAATACAATTTTTCCTATGTCGATCAGATTTACGACGGCCTATTGGCCGCCGGCGTACGTCCGTTCGTCGAATTGAGCTTCATGCCGCGCAAGCTCGCCGCGGCACCGGTGCGGCAGAGCTTTTGGTATGCGCCGATCGTCTCGCCACCGAAGGATTATTCCCGCTGGGATGCGCTGATCCGCGCATTCGCCCGGCACCTCGTCGATCGGTACGGTATCGCCGAGGTGTCGCAATGGTATTTCGAGGTCTGGAACGAGCCGAACCTGGATTTCTGGGCAGGCACGCCGAAGCAGTCGAGTTATTGGCAGTTGTACGACCAAACGGCGCTGGCGCTGAAGAGCGTCGATGCGCGCTTGCGCGTCGGCGGCCCCGCAACAGCGCAGGCGGCTTGGGTGAGCGCCTTCATCAAACATGCCGCGACCAGGCACATCCCGGTCGACTTCGTCTCCAGTCATGTCTACGGCAACGACAAGGCCGAGGACGTGTTTGGCTCGCACGAACGGATTCCGCGCAACCGCATGGTCTGCCGCGCGGTGCGCAAGGTGCATGACGAAATCCGCGCTTCGGCGCTGCCCGCGCTGCCGCTGATCTGGAGCGAGTTCAACGCGAGCTATGCCAATGAGCCGGCGGTGACGGACGCGCTGTACATGGCGGCGTGGCTCGGAGAGACCGCGAGCCGTTGCGATGGGCTCGTCGATGCCATGTCCTACTGGACCTTCAGCGACGTCTTTGAGGAGCAAGGCGTCATCAAAACGCCCTTTTACGGCGGATTCGGACTACTCGCCGAAGGTGGTATTGCCAAGCCGGCGTTCAATGCTTTCGTGCTGTTGCATCGGCTTGCCCACACCAGAATCGATCTGCCGTCGCCCGAGACGCTGCTGACGCGCCGCCGCGACGGTGCGCTCGTGCTCGCACTGTGGAACTACGCCGCCCCGGATGCGGCCGGAGCGCCACGGCAGGTGCGGCTGCGCCTGCAGGGCGGAGGGACACAGCGCGCGACCGTGGCGTTGCTCGATCGTAGCCATGGCGACGTCAATGGTGCGTACCGGCGAATGGGCTCACCGCGCTACCCGACGCAGGCGCAGTACCGAGCGCTGCGCGCGGCGGCGGCGCTGCCGCCGCCCGCCGCCGTGTCGCTGCAAGACGGCGCACTGGATCTGACGATTCCGGCTCACGGGCTCGCACTGGTCACGATCGGCGGTGCCGCAACGCCATAACGTGGCCGCGCACCGCCGATGTCGGTACCCTAACCTCCGGCGCCGTCGTCAAGCCGCGGCGTGCCCGTCAAGGTTGCAAGCGTACGACTGCCCAGCCGCCGCCGCTCTGCGCCGTGGACGCGGTACGCGTCCAACGAGCCCGGTCGTGGATACGGAACTCGCCTTCGACCCACAACTCGAGCGCGTCGACTTGGAGCCGATAGCCGCCCCAATGCGACGGCCGCGGCACGTCCGCGGCCAGACTCACGGGCTCCGGCGCCCCGGGTCCTTGATAGGGTATCCCGAAACGGTGTGCCGCCGCCGCCATGGCCGCGATCAGCATGCCGCGTGATGCGACTGGTTCGCTTTGCCGGCTGGCCCAGGCCGAAAGACGGCTCTGCCATGAGCGCGTGCGGAAATAGGCATCGTTGGCGTCGTCCGATAGCGCGACGACCTGTCCCTCGGCGCGCACCTGGCGGTGCCGGTGGTCCCAATGAAACACCGCCGCGGCGCGCGGATTGGCCTGCAACTCGCGTCCCTTGCGCGACAGGTAATTCGTGTAAAACCGGATCGAACCGGCTGCCGCGTCGATTCCCTTGCACAGTACGACTCGCGCCGACGGCTGTCCGGCGGCGCTGACGGTCGCGAGGACCATTGCGTTCGGGTTCGGTTGTGCGGCGTCGACTTGCGCCTGCGCGAGCCACGCAGCGACGAGCCACAGCGGATTCTCCGGCAGAGGGTCTGGTAAGGTTTCCACGCCGGGATGTTAGCTGTGTGGCCGGCGCGCGTCATCCGGCGGCGCGTCGGCGCTTGCGGCTGACGCGCGCGGCCAGTAAAACGGGGGGCAGTCAATCTCGCGGAACCTCACTCGACATGACCTTGGACGAATTGCGCAACGCCCTGACCGAACTCGACGGCCAGCTGATCGACTTGGTGGCACGGCGCCAGGCATTGAGCGAGCAAGTCGCTGCGGTTAAACGCGCGACCGGCCGTCCGACGCGCGATTTTGCGCGGGAGCGCGAAGTGATCTTGCGGGCGCGCACCACGGCCGCCAAGATGAACGTCTCGGCGGACCTCGCCGAGTCGCTGCTGCGCCAACTGATCCAGTCTTCGCTCGCGACTCAGGAGCAGGCGCGCGTGGCCGCGCAGGCGCATGGGACGGGAAAAGTGGCGCTCGTGATCGGCGGGCACGGCAAGATGGGAGGCTGGTTCGCGGAATTCCTGGCCTCGCAGGGCTTTCGCGTGCGCATCGCGGACCCGGCGGGCGCGTTGCCGGGTTTCGAACACATCGCCGACTGGCAACGCGATCCGCTCGATGAAGATGTGCTCGTGCTGGCGACGCCGCTCGGCGCGACCGCCGAGCTCCTCCATGCCTTGGCGGAACGCGTGCCGCGCGGCTTGATCTTCGATTTGGGCTCGTTGAAGACGCCGCTGCGCTCGGGTCTCGCCGCGTTGGCGGCCGCCGGTTGCCGGGTAACCTCGTTGCATCCGATGTTCGGGCCGGACACGGAATTGCTCTCCGGCCGGCACGTGATTTTCATCGATCTGGGCCACGCTGAGGCGCTGACCGAGGCGCAGGCGCTGTTCGCGCCGACGATGGCCGAGCGCATCGTCATGGGGCTCGATGAGCACGACCGGCTGATCGCCTTCGTGTTGGGACTTTCACACGCCCTGAACATCGCTTTTTTCACTGCCCTCGCCGAAAGCGGCGAGGCTGCACCGCGCTTGGCGCGCTTGTCGAGTACGACGTTCGACGCACAGCTCGACGTGGCGAGCCGGGTCGCCGCTGAAAGCCCCGATCTGTACTTCGAGATTCAGAGCCTGAACGAATACGGCGGCGAATCGCTGCGCGCTTTGCAGCATGCCGTGGAACGGGTCGTGTCCGCAGTAAGAAGCAAAAACGCCGGCGCGTTCAGTGCGATGATGAGCCGCGGCCGCGCCTATCTCGACGTGCGCGCCGCCGCGCGCAGGCCGTGAGCCGCATGACCGGCTCACCGCCGAGCGGCGAGACCGAGGAGCTGAAGAAGCGTCTTGCAGAGCAGACGGCGGAGGCGGCGCAGAACGAGGCCATTTTGAAGCGTACGCAGGCGCGCGAGCTGACGCTGCTGCGCGCCGACAGCTTGCCGCAGCTGCTGCGTGCGATGGTCGGCGGCCTGCGCGAGTCGTACGGTCTCGATGCCGTCAACGTCGTGCTGCTCGACCCGGAGCACGAGATTCGCCATCTGCTGACGGTGGGCGGAGAGCAGCCGGATGAGTTCCGGCAGATCTTCTTCGTCGACACGCTGGTTGGTCTCGCGCCGCAACTGACGAATTTGCACAAGCCGTGGCTAGGCCCGTTCGTCGGGGCGGACCATCACCTGCTGTTTCCCGGTGCGGTTGATTTGAAAAGCACGGCGCTGGTGCCCCTGCCGCGCAAGGACCGCGCGATCGGCGCGCTGTGCTTCGGCAGCCGCGACGCGGCTCGCTTCACGCGTCATCACGGCACGGATTTCCTCGCGCACTTGGGCGCGGTCGCCGGCGTATGCCTCGAAAACGCCGTCAACCGCGCACGGCTGCTGCGCGCGGGCATCACGGACTTCCTGACCGGCTGGCACAACCGGCGCTACTTGCAGCAGCGCTTGAAAGAGGAATTGGCGCGCGCGCGCAGAGGCGGCGGAACGATCGCCTGCCTGATGATCGATATTGACCGCTTCAAAGGCATCAACGATGCCTACGGCCATCTCGCCGGGGACAACGCGCTGAGAGAGATCGCGCATCGGGTCGAGACGCAAATTCGCAGCATGGATACGGCAGCCCGCTTCGGCGGCGACGAATTGGCCATACTGCTGCCGGACGCCGGCGCGGCCGAGGCCGCGAGGCTCGCCGAGCGCATTCGCGAGGCGATCGCCGCGGAGCCGTTCGCGCTGACTGAACATGTGCAGCACGCCTTGACCGTATCGGTCGGCGTCGCCGCGGTCTCACCCGCGCGGGATGATTTAGATCTGAAGGCGCTCGCCGATCGACTGATCGCCGATGCCGATGCGGCGCTGTATCGCGCCAAGGCGCTCGGCCGCAATCGCATTCAGATGGGCGCGGGCTGAGACGCCGGCTGCGTCCCGAACGCGCAGAGCACAAGCGGCGCTCGATGTGGAACAATGGCGCCCATGGCGGTAGATCCAGCGGTCGATTACATCGATAGGGACGGTTTTCGCGCCAATGTCGGCATTGTCCTCACGCCAGCAGCCTCGGGTGCGGTTTTTCTCGGCGGCCGCATTGGCGGCCGCGGCTGGCAATTTCCGCAGGGCGGCGTCAACCGCGGCGAGCGCATCGACGATGCTCTGTTCCGAGAGCTGTGGGAGGAAATTGGCCTCGAACGTACCGACGTGAAGGTGCTCGGCTCGACGCGCGCTTGGCTGCGCTATCGCTTGCCGCGGCAATATGTGCGCGACCGCTGCATCGGCCAGAAACAGCGTTGGTACCTGCTGCAATTGATCACCGACGAATCCCGGCTGCGGTTCGATACGACGATGCAGCCGGAATTCGACCGCTGGCGCTGGGCCGAGTACTGGACGCCGGTGCGCGAGGTCGTCTACTTCAAGCGGCGCGTCTATGTGCGCGCCTTGCACGAACTCGGCAAGCTGCTGTTTCCGGACGGGTTGCCGCCATATCCCGACTGGTGGCCGGAAATTCGCGCGGACCCCTAAAACGGCTTGACGACCGCTAGGATGACGATGCCGATCAGCAGCAGCGAGGGAACCTCGTTGAAAGCGCGGTACCACTTCGCGCTATGTGTATTGCGACGGCCGACGAAATCGCGCATCAGCCTGTAGCAGTAGGCGTGATACGCGACCAACAGCGCGACTAGCAGCAGTTTGGCGTGCATCCAACCCATCCGCAAATACGTCGGCGCGGCGATCACCATGGCCAACCCTAGCGCTACGGTTGCCGCGGCGCCGATGCTCATCAGCACGAACAGGCGGCGCTCCATGAGTTCGAAGCGCTCGACGCTGCCCGTGTCCGCGGCGTCGGCGTGATAAACGAACAGCCGCGGCAAATAGAACAGGCCGGCGAACCAAGTCACCATTGCGATCACGTGGCAGGCTTTCAGCCAGAGCATGGGGCCATCCTAGCTTCGTCCATGGCACGGCATCATACCGTGCGCGTCTCCCGCAGTGCGGCGCGATGTCGCCGATTCGCGTCAGCCGTGGCGGGTCCGGCTCGATAGTCTGACTCGCACGCCGCCGCTTCGTATAATGATCCGATCAGCCGCTAGGTGGTACCAAAGGGCTCAAGCGCTATGGCGGCATCGTTCCGCAAACTGGTCGTTCGCACCTATGCGCCGAGATTTCGCGCGTCGCTCGCCGCGTTCGCGGTTCTCGCCGGTATCCTCATCCTGTACGGCGCGTTCGAATCCGGGCGCTACGACGCTGGTTACCGCGTCGTCGATTCGGCGCGCAGCGCGCTGCAGGCGCACGCGCGCATCCGCAACCTGGAGACGCAGAACTCGCAGCTGCGCACGCAGCTCGCGGCGGCGGAAGTCGCACGGCGCGTCGACCGCGTGGCATACGCCCAAGTCACACGCAGCCTCGGCGACATGCAGGGCCAGATCGCGCACATGAGTCAAGATCTCGCCTTTTACCGGGGCCTTGTCCAACCGGATTCGATCGTCCGCGTGAAGGTGCAGCAAATGCAGATCGTGCCGGGCGCGGGCCCCGGTCAATTTCACCTGAAATTCGTGCTGATGCAGGCGGGCAAATCGAGCGGCACAGTGGCCGGTCACGCGCTGGTCACGATCGACGGGTTGCAGCAGGGCAAGCCGCGGAGTTTGAGCTTCGCGCAAGTCTCGCCCGGGGGTCATCCGAGCCTGTCATACTCGTTCCGGTACTTTCAAGATTACGACGAGCCGCTGCAGCTGCCGGCCGGGTTCCAGCCGGCGCGCGTCGGCGTCGAACTGCGCATCGGCCGAGATACCGGTCATGGCTATCGACAAGCGTTTCTCTGGAAGGCCCAGGGGATGTCGGTCGAAACGGAGACACCAAATGCGGCGCAGTCCAAAAGGTTCCTAGATGTTCCGGCGCAAGGAAAATAAGCAGCCGAAGATTCAGACGTTGATCGGCGCAAAGACGCGCATCAACGGCGACGTCGTCTTCTGCGGCGGTTTGCACCTCGACGGCCACATCAACGGCAACGTCACGGCGGACGAAGCCACCGAAGGCACCGTGCTGCTGGTCAGCGAACAGGGCTGTATAGAGGGTTCGGTCGCGGTCCCGAGCATCGTGCTCAACGGCATCGTCAAGGGCGATATCGAGGCCAGCGATCGCGTTGAACTTGGTCCCAAGGCGCGCGTGCTCGGCAATGTGCACTACCAAATCATCGAGACGGCTATCGGCGCGCAAATCACCGGTAAACTGATCCACCGGCTCAAAGCCGGCGCGATCCCGGGGACGGACGCGGCAATTGGGCCGGCGGACCAGCCGCCGCTATGATTCACGGCCTCTGCCGGGTAGACTAGGGACATGAGCCAAGCTGCAGAATCCACGCTTCAGCCCGATCCCGCCCCTCCGCCGAACGTGCTGGTATTTACCGATGCCGCCGCCGGCAAGGTCGGCGAGCTGATCCGCGAGGAAGCCAACCCGAATTTGAAGCTGCGGGTCTTCGTCTCGGGTGGCGGCTGTTCGGGTTTCCAGTATGGATTCACCTTCGACGAAAACATCGAAGACGGCGATTTTTGTGTCGAGAATCATGGCGTTCGGCTGCTCGTCGATCCGATGAGCGCTCAATACTTGATGGGTGCCGAGATCGACTACAAAGACGATCTGCAAGGCGCTCAATTCGTGATTCGCAACCCGAACGCCAAAACCACCTGCGGCTGCGGGTCTTCGTTCTCGGCTTAAATCATGCCGGCCGAGTAGATGGGCGGCGGTCGTGTCGTGCCCGACGTGCTCGCGGCCGTCGATCTCGGCTCCAACAGTTTTCATATGGTCGTGGCGCGCCACTCGCACGGCCAATTGGTCATTCTCGACCGTTTACGTGAAATGGTGCGGCTTGCCGCGGGCCTCGGCGACAGCGGCCGCCTGGATGAGGATGCCACGGAGCGGGCGCTGCGCTGCCTGGAGCGATTCGGGCAACGCTTGCGAGCGATGCATGCCGACAGCGTGCGTGTCGTCGCTACGAGTGCCTTGCGGCGCGCGCGTCGTAAGCGCTGGTTCCTGGAGCGCGCACGCGCGGCGCTCGGCCATCCGATCGAGATCATCTCTGGTTTGGAGGAGGCGCGCCTGATCTACTCGGGCGTCGCGCACACGAGTCCGAAGAGCCCCGACAAACGTTTGGTCATCGACATCGGTGGCGGGTCCACGGAACTCGTGATCGGCGAAGGATTCAATCCGATACTGCTCGAGAGCTTGTCAGTCGGCTGCGTCGGCTTGAGTACGCTGTACTTCGAGGACGGCAGGATCTCGGCGAAGCGGTTCGATCGGGCCCGCACCGCGGTCCGTCTCGAATTGGAGCCGGTGCAGGCGGCGTACCGCAAACTTGGCTGGTTGGAGGCTTTCGGCAGCTCCGGCACCGTGCGCGTGATCGCCGACGTGCTGCGGCGGCTGGATCCCGCCGAATCGCGCGTCACGCCGGCGAATCTGCAGAAGCTCGCGGACCGGGTCGTCGCGGCCGGCCACGTCGATGAGCTCGAGTTGCAGGACGTCGACGCGGAGCGCGCCCCGGTTTTCCCAAGCGGACTGGCGATTTTGTTGGAGGTCGTCGAAAATCTGGGAGTGGAACGCCTGCGCGTCGCCGAAGGCGCGATGCGCGAAGGCTTGCTCTACGACTTGATGGGCCGGTTTACCGACGAGGACGCGCGCGTGCGCAGCGTGCGGGCGATGGAACGGCGCTATCACGTCGACAGCGCGCAGGCCGATCGCGTCGAGGCGACGGCCGTCGCCTTGCTCGAACAGGTGGAGCCGGAATGGGGACTCGAGGATCCGCTCGCGGAATTGGCGCTGCGCTGGGCCGCACGCTTGCACGAGACCGGTCTGGACATCGCGCATTCGAAATATCACCGGCACAGCGCCTATCTGCTCGAACATGCGGACCTGCCGGGCTTCCCGCGCGAAGAGCAACTGCTGCTCGCCGCGCTGATCGGCGGCCACCGTCGCCAGCTCGCACTCGATGCGCTCGAGGATCTGCTGCCGCCGTGGGATCGCCAGGCGGAATTTCTCACAGTGCTGCTGCGCCTGGCGGTGCTGTTGCACCGCGGCCGCAGTCCGCAGCCGTTACCGGAGGTCAAGTTGCGCGTCAAAGGCCGCGTACTCGCGTTGGAATTACCGCCGCGCTGGATGAAGGAACATCCGCTCACGCTCGAGGACCTGGAGCAGGAGCGCCAATATCTGCGGGACGCCGGGTTTCGCCTCAACTACGCGTGAGCTTCGGTTTCTACGAGTGCGACGCGGTCATCGTACAGGCCGAGCAGGCGCGTCTGCGCGCAAACGCCCGCTTCGCTGCGCACGCGCGCGTAATGACCGTCCGGCATCAGGCGCCACGCCTGGGTGTCATCGGCCAAGTACAACAGCAGCTCGTCGAAGACGCGCAGCTTGAATTCCGCCGATTCGACCGGGAAGGCGACCTCGATACGGCGCAATAAATTGCGGTCCATCCAGTCGGCGCTGGCGCAGAAGATTTCGCGCTTGCCGGCGTTCTCGAAGCAATAGATCCGCGAGTGCTCGAGGAAACGCCCGACGATCGAACGGACCGTGATGCGCCCCGAAACACCCGGGATGCCGGGCCGCAGACAGCAGATGCCGCGCACGATCAAATCGACGTCGACGCCGGCGCGTGAGGCGCGGTACAGTGCATGTATCACGGTCGGTTCCGTCAGCGCATTGATCTTGGCGATGATCCGCGCCGGCATGCCGCTGTTCGCATGAGCGATCTCGCGCTCGATTTTCGCCAGCACGGTGCGGTGCAGGCTGAACGGCGCCTGCAGCAGCTTGCGCAGCTGCGGCACGCGCGTCAGGCCGGTGAGCTGCAGAAAAATCTGGTGTATGTCCTCGCCGATCGATTCGTCGGCCGTCAGCAGGCCGTAATCGGTATATAGACGCGCCGTCTTCGCATGATAATTGCCGGTGCCGAGGTGGCAGTAGCGACGCAATCGGCGTTCCTCGCGGCGCACGACCATGACGAGCTTTGCGTGAGTCTTGAAGCCGAACACCCCGTACATGACGTGAGCGCCTGCTTCCTGCAGCTTGGTCGCGATGTCGATGTTCGCCTCCTCATCGAAGCGTGCACGCAGCTCGATGATCACGGTGACATCCTTGCCGGCGAGTGCGGCCTCCGACAGCGCATCGACGATGCTTGAATCGCTACCGGCGCGATACAAGGTTTGCTTGATCGCGAGCACCTGCGGATCCGCGGCGGCCTGTTTGATGAAGTCGGCGACCGGCGAGAACCCCTGAAACGGATGGTGCAACAGCACATCGCCGGCGCGCAGCGCGGCGAACAGATCGTTGCCGCCCCGCAGCCGCTCGGGGATGCTCGGCGCGAACGGCGGGTACTTCAATTCGGTGCGGTCGACCACGTCGTACAGGGCCATCAGCCGGTTCAGGTTCACCGGTCCCGGCACCCGATAGAGGTCGTCGGCCGTCAGTGCGAATTGATTGAGCAAATAGGCGAGGATTTCCTCCGGGCAGTCGTGCGCGGCTTCCAAGCGCACCGCATCGCCGTAACGGCGCGAGGCGAGTTCGCCTTCGACCGCGCGCAGCAGGTCATCGACTTCTTCCTGCTCGACGAAAAGGTCGCTGTTACGGGTGACCCGAAATTGGTAGCAGCCGCGAACGCGCATGCCGGCGAACAGCTTCGACACGAAGGCCTCGACGATCGTGCCGAGGAAGACGAAATGGCCGCCGCCGAACTCATCTGGCAGCCGGATCAGCCGCGGCAGCGACCGTGGCGCTTGCACGACGGCAAGCCCGCTGTTGCGGCCGAATCCATCCTCGCCCTCGACGACGATCGCGAAATTCAGACTCTTGTTCAGAATCTTCGGGAACGGCCGCGCCGGATCCAGGGCGAGCGGACTCAGCACCGGCTCGACTTCGCGCTTGAAATAATCCTCGACCCACTCGGCTTGCCGCTTGGACCAGCTCTCGGGCGTGACGAAGACGACCCCGCGCCGCGCCATTTCCGGCATCAGTACCTCATTGAGGAGCTCGTACTGTTCCGCGACGATCTGCGCTGCGCCGGCGCTGATCGCTTTCAATTGTTCCGGCGCCGAGAGGCCGTCCGGGCCTGCCTGTTTCGCGCCGGCTTCGACGAGTTCCTTGAGGCTTGCCACACGAATCTCGAAGAATTCATCCAGATTGGCGCAAGAAATGCACAGAAATTTCACTCGTTCCAACAACGGTATCCGCGGGTCCTTGGCCTGCTCCAGGACGCGCCGGTTGAACTGCAGAAACGAGAGTTCGCGATTGATGTAGAGGTCGGCGGTTTGCAGGTCAGTGTCGTTCATCGGTGCTGCGCGGGATGGAGCGGTAGATGCCGCCCAAGATACGCGCGCCGCGCGCGCCGGTCACCGTCGGGCTGCTCGACGGCAGTCCCGCCAGCGTCCGGCGGGCGAAATACGCGAACGCCGCGGCTTCGACGTAGTCGGGGTCCAAACCGAGTGCCGCGCTGCTTGCGACCGGGTTCGGCGCAACTCGCCGGGCGAGCGCGGCCAGCAGGCCCGGATTGTGGGCGCCGCCGCCGCATACGTAGATCGCCGCAGCCGGGGCGTTTTCCAACGCGGCCGCCGCGATCGTCGCCGCCGTGAGTTCTTGCAGCGTCGCCTGGATGTCCGCCGCGCGCACTGCGTCCGGCCGCGCGGCGCGCACGGCGGCCAATTTCGCGTCCAGCCACGCCAAATTGAACAGCTCGCGGCCCGTGCTCTTCGGCGCGGGCCTTCGCAGAAACGGCTCGTCGAGCAAATGCGCGAGCAGCGTATCGTCGCAGTGGCCGGCGCCCGCAAACGCGCCGTCGCGGTCGAATTCCAGCTGCCGGTGGCGCAGGGTCCACGCGTCCAACAGGCGGTTTCCAGGGCCGGTATCGAAGCCCAATAACGCTGCGCCGCGCGCGAGTACCGTGATATTGGCGATCCCGCCGATGTTGACGATGATTCGATCCTCATCGGCGCTGCGAAACACGTGTTCATGAAACAAGGGCACGAGCGGCGCTCCTTGGCCGCCGGCGGCGACGTCGCGACGCCGTAAATCGCTGACCACGGTGATGCCGGTCAACTCCGCGATCGTGTTCGGATCGCCGATTTGCCATGTGAAGGGGGGATCGGCGTCGACGCGATGACGCAAGGTCTGCCCGTGGCTGCCGATCGCGTCGATGTGCTCCGGGCGGATGCCGGCTTGGCACAGCAGGCCGAGCGCCGCACCCGCGAACGCGCGGCCCAATTCGATGTCGACGGCGCCGATCTCGTCAAGCGCGACCGCAGCCGGAGATTCCAGCAGGCGCGTGATGCGCCGCTTCAAGTCCGCGTCGAAGCTGGTGGCGCTCGTTGTCAGGATCCGCAGCGGCGCCGCGTCGAAATCGACCAGCGCGGCGTCGATCGCGTCCATGCTGGTCCCCGAAATCAAGCCTATATATAAGCCCACGCCGCGTGTCCGGCGCCGTATCAATTGACTCGGAATTTTGGTGCGGCGGCGGTGCCCCGGCCGGGGCCGTGCAGCGTCTGCGCCATGCGCGGCGGCGTCAGCCGCGTCATGACTTCATTGACCCGCCGAATCATCGTGCGCGCATTGGGGTATTCGCGGGGCACCGGTCAATCCATTGAGTAAAATAGCTCCTTAAGGTAACGGTCAAGTGCAGCTCGGTCAATGCCGCAGCGTGGGTCGTCGTCAGGGAAATGTGGCGTATTCGCCGTAAAACCGTTGCCGCGGCAGATCCGCGGGCGAGTAGCCGCGGAGCGAGACGCCCAGTAAAGTGCCGCGGCACGGCGGGCGGGCGGCCCGCTGCGCGAGATTGATCGAGTCACAGAGGAATCAGGCATCCGTGAGCGACATCGACGAACAACTGATCGAATTGAAGCGCGGCGCGGTCGATTTGATCCAAGAGGCTGATCTGCGCAAGAGAATCGCACGCGGCGCGCCCTTGCGCGTCAAGGCGGGATTCGATCCGACGGCACCGGACTTGCATCTCGGCCACACCGTGCTGATCAACAAGCTGCGCCAGTTCCAGCAGTTCGGCCACACGGTCATTTTCCTGATCGGGGACTTTACCGGCTTGATCGGCGACCCGTCCGGCAAGAGCGCGACGCGGCCGCGGCTGACGCCGAACGAAATCGCCGAGAATGCCCACACCTATCAGCAACAGATCTTCAAGATCCTCGATGCCGAACGCACGGTCATCGATTTCAATTCGCGCTGGATGGGGCCGATGAGCGCGGCCGGACTGATCGAGCTCGCGGCTAAGCACACGGTCGCGCGCATGCTCGAGCGCGACGATTTTCACAAGCGCTACCGGGGCGGCCAGCCGATCGCGGTGCATGAGTTCCTGTACCCGTTGGTGCAGGGCTACGATTCGGTCGCGTTGCGCGCCGACGTCGAACTTGGTGGCACCGATCAGAAGTTCAATTTGCTGGTCGGCCGGCAATTGCAGGAGGCCTATGGACAGGAGCCGCAGATCGTCTTGACGATGCCGCTGCTCGAAGGCTTGGACGGAGTGCAGAAAATGTCGAAGTCGCTGGGCAACTACGTGGGGATTCACGATGCGCCCGACGAAATGTTCGGCAAGCTGATGTCGATATCAGACGTGTTGATGTGGCGCTATTTCGAGTTGCTGAGCTTTCAGCCGATTCCTGCAATTGCGGCACTGCAGCAGAGCATAGCAGACGGTAAGAACCCGCGAGACGCCAAATTCGAACTGGCGTGCGAGATCGTCGCTCGGTTTCACACGCACGCGGAGGCGCAGCGCGCGCAGCGCGACTTTCTGGCGCGCTTTCAACAAGGTGCGGTGCCCGAGAATCTCGAGGAGCGGGTGCTGCAGATCGCCGGCCCGGTGGCGCGGCTGTCCGGCCTATTGAAAGAGTTGGGCTTCGTCGCGAGCACATCGGAGGCGTCGCGCAAGATCGAGGCGGGCGCGGTGCGCGTCAACGGCGAGAAGATCACGAGCCATCGCCACGAGTTGCCCGCGGGCAACGGTTACATCGTGTCGGTCGGCAAGCGCCAATTCGCAAAAATCAAGCTGGTCTTTAGGGCATGACGGGCCTCTGAAACGCGGATTGGCGCAGGCGCGCATAAACAATCGTGGCAATCGATTGACAGCGCGAAACCCAAGGCTATACTGCGCGCCCTTCCGAGTGAAAGGCGTATTTCGAGACTTTCCCGCCATTGACGGGGTTCGAATACGAGCTATACTTGAAAGTCTTTCCCCGGACCTTTGTCGTCGCGGGATATTCTTTAAAAATTCGAATAGGTAACTTGTGTGGGGACTCGCGTCACTAGCGCCTTTGGTGCAATTGATACGAGTACCGAACGACCAGTTGTTCAGCAATGAACAGCGGAGAGTTCGGGATCGTGATTGCTTCAGTCAAGTGTAATTAACTGAAGAGTTTGATCCTGGCTCAGATTGAACGCTGGCGGCGTGCCTAACACATGCAAGTCGAGCGGTAACAGGTGTAGCAATACATGC
>JAYTQR010000226.1:0-1985 GCA_043746615.1 Gammaproteobacteria bacterium
GTGATCCGCTGGCGCGAAACATCCAGCAGCCACGCGCCGTGTTCAAAATGAAATTGCGCGTAGCGCTGATCGTCGGTCCCGGCCAGTTCGCGCAAATGCAGGACACGCATTGCCTGCGCATGGCGCACCAGCGCCCGCCACGCGTAGCTCGTCGAAATAGGCGTAGTCATCGCAGCGTCATCGTCAAGCGGCCATCGGCTGGTAATATTCAAGATACCATTGGACGAATCGCCGCACACCCGTTTCGAGCGCCGTGCTCGGCCGGTAGCCGACGTCTCTTTCCAGCGCCGCGACGTCGGCCCAGGTATCGCGCAAGTCGCCCGGCTGCATCGGCAACAGCCGCTTCTCGGCCTTGCGGCCGAGACACTCCTCCAGCACTTCGATGTAGCGCGTCAGCTGCACCGGCTGTTGATTGCCGATATTGTAGATCCGATACGGCGCCGAACTCGTGCCGGGATCGGGCGCGTCGGAGTTCCAGCCGGGATCGGCGCGCGCGACGTGATCGACGGCACCGATGACCCCTTGCACGATGTCCTCGACGTAGGTGAAGTCGCGCTGGTGGCGGCCGCCGTTGAACACCTCGATCGGCCGGCCCGCGAGAATGTTCTTGGTGAACAGAAACAGCGCCATGTCGGGCCGCCCCCACGGGCCGTAAACGGTAAAAAAGCGTAAGCCGGTCGTCGGCAACCGGTACAGCGCCGAGTAGCTGTGCGCCATCAATTCATTGGCCTTTTTGCTGGCGGCATACAGTGTCAGCGGATGATCGACGTTTTGCGTTTCGCGAAACGGCATGCGCGTGTTGGCGCCGTATACTGAACTCGTCGAGGCGTACACCAAGTGTTCGACGCCGCCTGTCCGGCAGCCCTCGAGAACGTGCAGGAAGCCGGTGACGTTGCTGTCGAGATACAAATGCGGATTCTCGCGCGAATAGCGCACGCCCGCCTGCGCGGCGAGGTGCACGACGCGCTCGAAGCGTTCGCGCGCGAACACCGCCTCGATCGCACCGCGGTCGGCGAGTTCGGCTCGCTCGAAGCGGAATCTCGGATGGCGCTGCAGGATCGCGAGCCGCGCGGCTTTCAGGCCGGGATCGTAATACGCGTTCAAGTTGTCCAGCCCCACGACCTCATCGCCGCGCTCGAGCAGCGCGCGCGCCGTGTGCAAGCCGATGAAGCCGGCGGCGCCGGTGACCAACAGCTTCATGACCTGCGCCACACGGTGACGCCTCCCGAAGCCTTGTCGATCAGCGCCAGGATCCGCTCGTGCGCGGCCAACTCCGCAGCGCTTGCCGGGATGATCGTGAACGACCGCATCGCCGCGCCGGCGCGCGGCGCCGGCGCGGCGCGGCCCGCAGCGCCGCGCGCCTCGGGCGCTTCGGCGCCGAGGGTCAGCTTCGCTTGCCCGCCGGTCATCGCCAGATACACCTCGGCGAGGATGCGCGCATCGAGCAGCGCGCCGTGATAATCGCGGTGCGAGTTGTCGACCGCATAGCGCTTGCATAGCGCATCCAGGTTGTTGCGCTGCCCGGGGTGCATTTGCCGCGCGAGCGTCAGCGTGTCGAGTACGCCGCACAGATCGCGGACCGCCGGCGCCGCGGCGCCGGTCCGCCGCCATTCGGCGTTCAAGAACGCGACGTCGAACGGTGCGTTGTGGATGATCAGCTCCGCACCCTCGATGAACCCGCGCAGCTCCGCGCCGATGTCGGCGAATTTCGGCTCGCTTGCCAAGCGTTCGCGCGTCAGACCGTGCACCTGCTGCGCGCCCTCGTCGATGTCGCGTTCGGGATTCAAGTAGCGGTGGAACACGCGGCCGGTGATGCGCCGGTTGAGGAGTTCGACGCAGCCGATCTCGATGATCCGATGGCCTTGCTCGGCCTCGAGACCGGTGGTCTCGGTATCCAGTACGACTTGACGCATCGCCTCAGCGCTCCGCGAGCAACCGGTCGATCGCCTGGTTCGCGAGCAGATCGGCGCGCTCGTTGCCGCTCT
>JAYTQR010000227.1:0-1740 GCA_043746615.1 Gammaproteobacteria bacterium
CTCCGCGAGCGCCGTGCCACCGGGCTCCCGCGTGACGACGCAGTCGACCCCGCGCACGGCGAGCGCCTGCGCGATGCGCGCAAGCTGTGTCGACTTGCCGACGCCCTCGATGCCTTCGACGGTCAAAAACCGCCCCGCTGCCGCAGTCATTTGGCAGCCTCGTCGGCGTGCTTGCGGCGCAGTCGTGCCAGATAGCGCGCGACCGCCGCGTTTTGCGCCTGCAGCGTCGCGGAAAACACGTGACTGCCGTCGCTCTTGCCGGATGCGACGAAATACAGTGCATCGGTCTTGTGCGGATTGGCGCTCGCCTGTATCGCCGCGGCACCGGGCAACGCGATCGGCGTCGGCGGCAATCCGGCGCGCGTATAGGTGTTGTAGGGTCCGTCGGTGCGCAGATCCACGCTATGCAGACTGCCGTCATACCGTTCGCCGAGTCCGTAAATGACGGTCGGATCCGCCTGCAAGCGCATGCCGATCGCCAAGCGATGCAAATAGAGTCCGGCGATTTCCCGCCGCTCTTGCCGCAGCGAGCTTTCCTTCTGCACGATCGATGCGACGATCAGCAGTTCCTGCGGGTCGTGCAGCGCTATGCCTGTGTCGCGGGTTTTCCACGCCGCCGCGAGTTCGCGCGTCAATGCGGCGTGCGCCCGCTGCAGCAGTTCGATATCGGTGGCGCCGGCGGCGAACCGGTAGGTTTCCGGCAGGAATTGCCCCTCGGGACTCTGCTGCGGGGCGCCGAATTTTGCCATCAAGTCGACCGGCTGCAGCGGCAGCGTCGTCTCGATGTTCGGGTCGCGGCGCAGTGCCCGCAGCAAGTCGCGCACCTGCCAACCGTCGATGATCGTGAATGAGTGCAGCAAGACTTCGCCTCGGACCATTTTTTCGAGCATAGCGCGCGGCGTCGTCTGTGGCAGCAGCAGGTACTCGCCGGCCTTGACTCGCGCCGCGAGCCCCTGCCAACGCGCATACAGCACCAACGCGCGCGGCTGGGCGAGCACGCCGCGGGCCGCCAGATCGGCCGCGACGCGCGCAAAGCGCACGCCGGGCACGACCTTGTAGACGAGCGGCGCGGCGAGGTTCAGCGGTAAATCGATACTGCGCACGCCGCGCCAAACGGCGGTGGCGGCCGCCGCGGCCAGCAGCAGCGGCAACCACAGCGCCAATGCCCGGCGCAAGCGGGTCATACCGCCTCCAAGCGCTTCTGCAGCGAGCGCGCCACCGCCCGGCACGGCAGCCGCAAGCGGATTTTCCGGTGGGCAATCACGGCCACCGGCATGACGCCGACGACGGCGTTGCTGATGAACACTTCGTCGGCGCCGACCAAGTCCTCGAACTGCAAGCGCCGCAAGGACGGCCGCAAGCCGAGCGGAGCCGCCTGCTCCAATACCCACCGGCGCATGACGCCGGCGACACCGCAGCGATCGACCGGCGGAGTCAGCAAATGCCCGCCCCGCCGGACGAATACATTGGACATCGTACCGCAAACGATGTTCGCATCGGCGTCCAGCATCAGGCCCTCGAGGATACGCGCATCGCGCCACTCCAGGCGCGCCATGACCTGTTCCAGGCGGTTCAGCGACTTCACGCCGGCGAGCTGTGCGTTCGTACCCAGGCGCGTCGCGCAGAGGCGAAGCTTTGCGCCGGTCCGCGCGCCGGCGCCGGCGTGTGCGGGCAACGCACCGAGAGCGAGGATGCGCGTCGTGCGCTCGCGCCCGGACGGCCGATAGCCGCGGGCGCCGA
>JAYTQR010000228.1:0-5646 GCA_043746615.1 Gammaproteobacteria bacterium
CATCTCCCCGGACTTGCCTTCGCCGACGGCCGTGATGCGATCGTTCGCGGCGAGCTTGCCGCTTATTGCGGCCGGACCGCCGGCGATCACGTCGATGACCGTCACGTAATCGTCTAGCAGCTGCAGCGATGCCCCGATGCCCTCGTAACTGAGGCTCATCTGAATGTTGTATTCCTCGGAGTCACGCGGCGAGAAATAATTCGAATGCGGATCCAGTGACAACACGAACGCGTTCATGAACGCTTCGAACACGTCTTCCGGCTTGGTCTGATCCATGCGTTTGGCGACATGCTCGTAGCGCTTTTGTAAAATCTCGACGACCTGCGGCCATTTTTTGCCGGCGATCACCAGCGACAGTGCATCGTTTTTGACACGCTTGCGCCACAATTCGTTCATCTCGGCGGTGTCGGCCGGCCACGGACCCTTTTCACGATCGAAATTGAACGATTCGTCGATGTTGAAATCCGGTTTGGTCGCGAGCAAACCGATCGCATACTGTATGCGCTCACGCGTGCGATCCTGGTAGCGCTTGAAGATCGCGAACGCCGGCTCGACATCGCCGCCCTTGATCGCATCGCCCAACTCGTACCGATAGCGTTCGAAATCAGCGATGTCGCTCGCGTAGAAATAGCTGCGGCCGCCGTCGAGGGTATCCAGATAGCGGTCCAGGATCAGGCTCGACAGATAATCGTCAAGCGGCTCGCGCCGGTAATGTTCGCGCGCGACGATGTCGGCCACGCGTCTGGCGACGTAGTCCTGCTGTTCGGTCGGCTGCAGGGTCCCAGGCGCGGGAACCGCCGTCGGCGCGGTCATTGCGGCGCCAAGCAGCGCCGCGAGCCCGACCGCGCACACGCAAACCACGACTCCAGCCTTCCAGCGCGAGCGCTCGGCCATCGGCCCTTTGATCATCACCGTACCGCTTCTCCTGTAAACTGCACCTTCAGCCGCGCTAGGCTAGAGATAGCCGGGTCAACTCGCAAGTGTCAATGCGCCGAGGTTTATGCGTCCGTTCACGATTCTGCTGGGAATTCTGTTGGGCTCGTCGTTGTCGATCACGTTCAGTCTCAGCGTCGTCGCGATGATTTCGGCTGTGCTGGCCCGCACGCACCCCGAGTTGTCCGAGGAGGTTCCGCAGGTACTGTCCACGCTGCTGGCATTCGTGCTATTGACTGCCGCCAGCGCCGGGAGTTTCGCCGGTCAACTGCGCAGCCGTCCCTGGCGTCCATGGGCGCATCTTGCGACCGTCGCCATACTCGCCGGCATGGTCATTTGGTTTTGGCCGAGCGGCAGTTGATCGCGCGCCTTCAATGATGCGGCGCGCGTGTATAGGCGTCGGATTAGTCGGCGCCGTGCTGCTGTTGGCCGCGTGCGCCGCCACCGGTTCGCATCCGGCGCGCCCGTCGCCACTCGATGAGGACGCATTGCGATCGACAATCCGCACCCTGGCCGCCGATGATTTCGACGGGCGCCGGCCCGGCACCGCCGGCGAGCAGAAAACCCTGCAATACCTGGTGGCCGAGTTCAAGCGAATGGGTCTCAAGCCCGGCAACGGCGCGAGCTATTTGCAGCCGGTGCCGGTCGTGGAAATTACCGCGCAACCCGGAGCCGTGCTGTCCTTTGCCGGGCACGGACGGGTCCGCTCGCTGGTTTACCGCCACGACATGGTCATTTGGACCCGGCGCGAGCTTGCCGAAGCCGGGCTCGTGCACAGTCCGATGATGTTCGTCGGCTACGGCATCGTCGCACCGCAATACGGTTGGAACGACTATGCTGGAGTCGATGTGCGCGGCAAGACCGTCGTCGCGCTCGTCAATGACCCGGGGTACGCCACCCGCGACCCCAAGGTGTTCATGGGCGGTACGATGACGCGGTACGGCGGCTGGCGATACAAACTTAACGAAGCGGCTCGGCACGGCGCCGCCGGCGTCTTGTTGGTTCACGACACGGCGGCGGCAGGCTTCGATTGGGATGTCGTCGTCAACCGCTTTAGCGGACCGCAGCTCGAGGCGCCAGCCGTGAACGGCGGTGGGGAGCGCGCCGCGATCGAAGGGTGGCTGAGTGCCGCCGCCGCGCGGCAGCTGTTCGCCGCGGCCGGTGTCGATTTTGGCGCCGTGACGGCTGCGGCATCGCGCCCCGGTTTTCGGGCCATAGCGTTGCACCTGGTTGCCGACGCCGAAATCCACAATGCGATTCGCCGTTTCGCGTCCGCGAACGTCATCGCGCTGCTGCCCGGCCACAAGCAACGCCGCGAATACGTGGTGTACTCGGCTCATTGGGATTCTCTGGGCCGAGCGGGCGGCCGGCCCAGCGGCGCCGTGTTCGATGGCGCGGTCGACAATGCCTCAGGCGTCGCCGGTCTGCTGCTGCTGGCGAAATCGTTCAGCGCGACGCAGCCGCCGCCAGGACGCTCGATGGTATTTTTGGCGCCGACGGGCGGCGAATCCGGTCTGCTGGGATCCAGATACTATGTCGAGCATCCACCCTACCCGCTGGCGGACACGGTCGCGGACATCAACTTGGACATGCTGCACATCGGCGGACCGACGCGCGACGTCAGCGTGATCGGCTTCGGTCAGTCCGAGCTGGAACGTTATTTGTCCGCCGCGGCGCTGTTGCAGGGACGTACCGTGCGTGCGGAGCCGAATCCGCAGCAAGGTTTGTATTTCGGTTCGGATGCTTTAAGTTTCGCCGAGCACGGCGTCCCGGCGCTCTACGCGGTTGGCGGAATCGACGATGATGCGCGTGGGCCGATTTGGGGGAAAGCGCAGCTCGACGCTTACCGGCTGCACCGCTTTTGCCAAATCGGCGATCAGTACGCGCCGGACTGGAACCTGCGAGGAACGCTTGAGGATCTGCGTCTGTACTACGCCGTCGGCATGCGTTTGGCCGACACCCGGAGGTTCCCGAATTGGTACCCGAACAGTGAATTTCGGGCGATTCGCACCCGCAGCCGCGAGGAAGCCGGCGACTAGCTCGCGTGGCGCATCAGGTGCCGACGTTCCACCAGAGATGCAATGCGCGAAACAGCTGAATCAGCGCGTACGGACCCAGCACCACGACCCACGAGGCGATCGACCCGGAGCCCAGGCCGACGAACACCGTCGCATAGGTCTTGGCGAGGCTCGCGCCGTCGTAGCGTCCGAGAAACGTGACTCCGCACAGAAAAATCAGCAACGGCAGCAGCAACGCCCCGATCACCAACAAACCCACGGCGATTTTCAGTTCCCGGATCCAGCGGGAAGAGTCTTCGATTGCCATCATTGCCGCGCATACCTTGGGAGAGTCATTGAGCGTAAATTGTAAACGAATCCGGCCGCGGAGCGGGCCGGCGCGGTAGAATTCTGCGATGGATGATTTTGCAGGGCATTGGTACCACCGTAGGCGCGGCATGCCGCAGCGCGTGCGTTGCCGCTGATGCGCACAGCGGTCATCGGTGTCGGCTATCTCGGCCGCTTCCACGCACAGAAATATGCGACTCTGCGCAATTCACGGCTCGTGGCCGTTGCCGATCCGAGCGATGCCGCGCGCTGCACGGTCGCGGCCGAATTGGGCGTGCCGGCCTGTGCGGATTATCGCGAGCTGATCGGCCGCGTCGATGCGGTCAGCATCGTCACGCCGACGCCGACCCACTATACAATCGCCAAGGCCTTTCTCGAGGGCGGGGCGCACGTCCTCGTCGAGAAGCCGATGACGCTCACGAGCAGCGAAGGTCAGAGTCTGATCGACATCGCCACGCGCGCCGGGCGCGTGCTGCAAGTCGGGCATTTGGAGCGCTTCAACGCGGCCGTGCAGGCGGTGCAGCCGATTCTGACGGCGCCCCGATTCATCGAATCGGCGCGGCTCGCGCCGTTCAAGCACCGCGGTACCGACGTGGACGTGGTGCTCGATCTGATGATCCATGACATCGATTTGATCCTCTCGATCGTGCGCTCGCCGGTCGTCGCCGTCGATGCGATCGGCAGCAGTGTATTTTCGTGCGAAGTCGACATCGCGAATGCGCGGTTGCGCTTTGCGAACGGCTGCGTCGCCAATGCCACCGCAAGCCGGGTCAGCCTAAAGACCGAGCGCAAACTGCGCTTGTTCCAGGACGACGCCTATCTGTCGGTTGACCTGCATCAAAAGGTGCTGACCGTCATTCGCAAGGGCGCGGGTGTCGGCGCGGACGGCATACCGCAAGTCGCAATCGACGAGACCAACTACGAACAGGGCGACGCGCTGCGCGCGGAAATCGAGGCCTTTCTGGCGGCCGCCGCCGACGGCACCGCGCCGCCGGTCAGCGGCGAGGACGGGCTATTGGCGTTGCAAACGGCGATCAGCATCACGGCGCAAGTCGCGGCTTCCCGCCGCAAGACGCACGGCTCCGGCGAGGTTTAGCTCAGCTCAGTTCAGCTCAGCGCCCTGTGTGTCCCGGCAGATCGAACACCAATACTTCGGCGCCGGTTCCGTCGTGAAACTCGAGCGCCGCGGCGCTCGTCAACTGCAAGCCATCGCCTGCGGCGAGTCGCTCGCCGTTGACCCCGAGCGTACCGCGGGCGAGGTGTACGTACGTAGAGCGGCCGCTCCTCGCCGGCAACGCCGCCCGTTCCGCGCCATCGAGCAGTCCGGCATACAACCGCGCGTCCTGATGCAGCAGGACGGCCCCCTCCAGCGCGTCCGGTGCGGCAACGAGACGCAACCGGCCGCGCTTGGTTGCCGCGGCGAAGTGTTCTTGCTGATAGCTCGGTGCGATACCCAGAACCGCCGGGCGGATCCAGATCTGCAGCAAATGCACCAAATCGGTGGACGACGGATTGCGCTCGCTGTGCCGCACGCCGGTGCCGGCGCTCATCCGTTGCAGGTCGCCCGGCACGATCAGCGAGCCGTTGCCGATCGAGTCCTGATGCGCCAACTGTCCCGTCAGCACATAGGTGAGGATTTCCATGTCCCGGTGGCCGTGGGTCGCGAACCCCATTTGCGGTGCGATGTAGTCTTCGTTGATGACGCGCAGCACACCGAACTCGACGTGCTGCGGATCGACATAGTCGGCGAACGCGAACGTATGCCGCGACTGCAGCCAGCCGTGATCGGCATGGCCGCGCTCATCGCTGCGTCTGATTTCCAGCATGGTCCGATCCTCCTGATAATCGATCGATCCTAGTCTATGATCGAAATATTCGAAGATAAAGAGTAAAATACTGCTTAATATGTTCGATAATATCGAAATATCATGATAAAACCATTGCGGACCTCGCCCGAGCAATGGGCCGCACTCGTGGCAGTCATCGATACGGGCGGCTTTGCGGCCGCTGCCGAGTCGCTCAGCCGCAGCTTGTCGTCGGTCAGTTATCAGGTCAGCCGGCTGCAACGGGCCATCGGCTGTCCACTGCTGGAGACGCACGGGCGCCGGGCCGTCCTGACGGCCGGTGGCCGCGCGCTGCTCGATCGGGCGCGCAGCCTGCTCGACCAATGGCGCGCACTCGAGCTGTACGCCGACAGTCTCGGGCGCGGGTTTGAGCCGGTGCTGAAACTGGTGGTCGACGCCGCGTTCCCGCGCGGCCCATTGCTCGACGCGCTCCTCGCGCTGAAGGTGGCCTGTCCGCAAACGCGCATCGATCTGAGCGATGCGGTACTTTCCGGAGCCGAACAGGCGATCGTGCAGGGCGCGGC
>JAYTQR010000229.1:0-16187 GCA_043746615.1 Gammaproteobacteria bacterium
ATCCATGCCCGAACTGCCCGAAGTAGAAACCACGCGCCGCGGCATCGCCCCGGTGCTCGTCGGCCGCCGGATCGTCGATTGCATCGTCCGCGAACGGCGGCTGCGCTGGCCGATCGCGCCGTCCTTCGAAGCGCAAGTCCGCGGAAAAACCGTCCGCCGCGTCGAGCGGCGCGCGAAATATCTGTTGCTCCGCTTCGATGCCGGCACCGCGATCGTGCACCTCGGCATGTCGGGAAGCCTGCGCGTGCTCGCCGCCGAGGCGCCGATCGCCCGGCATGATCATTGGGACCTGGTCCTCGACAGCGGGCTCGCATTGCGCTTTCACGATCCGCGGCGCTTCGGCAGCCTGCATTGGAGCGAGCGCGATCCGGATCTGCACCCGCTGCTCGCGAAACTCGCGCCGGAACCGCTCAGTGCCGCGTTCGACGCCGCCTACCTGTACCGCGCGACGCGCAAGCGTGCGGTCGCGATCAAGCTCTTGCTGATGAATTCGCAGCTCGTCGTCGGCGTCGGCAACATCTACGCGAGCGAGGCGCTGTTTCGCGCGCGGATCCGCCCGACCCGCCGCAGCAGGCGCCTCAGCCGCGCGCAAGCGCTCGCGCTGACTCAGGCGATCAAAGAAGTCCTCGCGGAGGCGATCCGGACGGGCGGCACGACGTTGAGGGACTACGTCAACCCGAGCGGCGCACCCGGGTATTTCCGCCAACGGCTGTACGTCTACGAGCGCGACGGCGAGCCGTGCCGCATCTGCCGCACGCCGATCGAGCAGCGCCGCCAGAGTCAACGAGCAACGTATTGGTGCCCGCACTGTCAGCGCGGCTGACCGCCGCCGCCGTAGCCGGCGCCAGCGCCAGCGCCGACTCAAACTTGGCGATGCCTCTTCAGTTCCGTCTCGACGATCGGGTGCACGAATTCCGAGACGTTGCCGCCCAGCACTGCGATCTCGCGGACCAGCGTCGAGGAGATGAACGTGTACTGTTCCTGCGGCGTCATGAACACAGACTCGATGTCCGGCGACAAGTGTCGGCTCATATTCGCCAACTGAAACTCGAACTCGAAATCCGAGACGGCGCGCAGGCCGCGGACGACGACCGACAAACCATTTTGACGGGCAAATTCGACGGTCAAACCGCCGTAGCCGAGCACTTCGACGTTATCGACGTCCACCAATACCCGCCGCGCCATGTCGACCCGCTGTTCGAGCGTGAACATTGGCGCCTTGTTGGGGTTCGCGGCGATCGCGACGACCAGCCGATCGAAGATGCTGGCCGCGCGGCGCACCAGATCGTGATGCCCGTTCGTGATCGGATCGAACGTGCCGGGATACACAGCGTTTCTTTTATGCATGGGTTGGCCTTTGAGTGGCGGCGCGCTCGATCGTTGCGCTGCGCACCAAATGATACCCCACCTCGCCCGCCGACTTGGATTTCAGCAATGCCCACGCCGCTGGCAACCGCGGGATTCCGGCGGCCCGCTCGCTCTCGAGGTAAACGAGGCCGCCGGGCACCAGCCAACCTCCCGCCTCGAGCATCGGCAGATACTCGGTTAGTGCGTTGCAACCGAACGGTGGATCGAGAAACACCACGTCGAACAGCTCGGCCGGCATGCGCAGGAACCGCGCCGCGCCGAGTTCGCGGACCTCGGCGCGCGCCGCTGCACCGAGGCGCAGCAGCTGTGCGCGCAAGGCGTACGCCGCCGCCGGCGCTTTTTCGACGAATACCACGGAGTGCGCACCGCGCGACAAAGCCTCGAGGCCGAGCGCGCCGGATCCAGCGAACAGATCGAGGCAGCGAGCACCCGTGATCGGTACCTGCAGCCAGTTGAACAGGGTTTCGCGGATCCGGTCCGGCGTCGGCCGCAGGCCCTCCACGTCGGGGAATGCAATGCGCCGGCCGCGCCAGCGGCCGCCGATGATGCGAATCGAGTTGCCGTGCCCGCGCGCGCGCGGTCTCGGTTTGGTTGTCCTCACCACGTCGATGATACTCCGCTGCCGCTGCCGCGCCGCCGCCGCGGTCACCGCGACAGGCAGCTCTGCTAAGCTCCCGTCTCCATGACGATCGAAACTACGCCACCGGCGGCACCGGGCTTTCTCGCGAGGCTGCGCTCGAAGCTCAGCGCGGGTCCCTCGTGGCTCACCGGCGGCATCCAGGAACTGCTGCCGGGCCGCAAGATCGATGCCGATATCTTGGACGAATTGGAAACCCGCCTGATCACCGCTGATGTCGGCGTCGAGGCGACGGCGCGAATCCTCGCGGACTTGCACAAGCGCGTCGTTCGCAAGGAGCTCGGTGATGTTGACGCGCTGCTCGGCGCACTGCGCACCGCGATGCTCGGCATACTCTCGCCGGTGGAGCGGCCGCTCGTCATCGACCCCGGCATCAAGCCCTACGTCATCCTCGTCGTCGGCATCAACGGCGCCGGCAAGACGACGACGATCGGCAAGCTCGCCCACCGGCTGATCGCGCAAGGCCAGAAGATCATGCTCGCCTCGGGCGATACGTTCCGGGCGGCGGCGCGCGAACAACTGACGACCTGGGCCGAGCGCAATTGCGTGCCGATCATTGCGCAAGCTCAAGGCGCGGAACCCGCCGCGGTCATCTACGATGGCCTGCAAGCAGCGCGCGCCCGCGGCATCGACGTGTTGATCGCGGACACCGCGGGGCGTTTGCACACGCAAGGGCATCTGATGGAGGAACTGAAGAAGATCAAGCGGGTTCTCGGCCGGCTGGATCCGGCCGCGCCGCACGAGGTGCTGCTGGTTCTCGACGGCACGATTGGCCAGAACGCCATCGCGCAAGCCGAGGAATTCCACAAGGCGATCGGCGTCACAGGCCTTGCGATTACGAAGCTCGACGGCACGGCGAAGGGCGGCGTGGTACTCGCAATTGCGCAAAAGCTGAATATTCCGATCCGCTTCGTCGGCGTCGGCGAGGAGCTCGAGGATTTCGGCGCATTCAAGGCCGCGGACTTCGTCGCCGCGTTACTGAAAGCGGCGCCGCCGGGCGCCGCATGATCCGGTTCGACCAGGTCTACAAGCGTTATCCCAACGGCCGCGAAGCGCTCGCCGGCGTGTCGTTCAACGTCGGCCGCGGCGACATGGCGTTCCTCACCGGTGCGTCAGGGGCCGGCAAGAGCAGCATTCTGAAATTGATCGCGTTGATCGAACGGCCTACGCGCGGCCAAGTGATCGTCGACGAACGCAGTACAAGCGGCATCAAACCGCGCGCCATACCCGAGTTCCGCCGCCGCATCGGTGTCGTTTTCCAGGACCACAAACTGCTGCACGACCGGCCGGTCGCGGACAACGTCGCCCTGCCGCTGATCATCGCCGGCGTCAGCCGCCGCGAGATCGACAAGCGCGTCCGCGCGGCGCTCGATCAAGTGGGCCTGCTCGGCAAGGAACGCAATCGGCCGCTGGAACTGTCGGTCGGCGAACAGCAGCGCGTCGGTATCGCCCGCGCGGTCGTCGCCAAACCGCCGCTGTTGATCGCCGACGAGCCGACGGGAAATTTGGATCCCGAGCTCGCGCTCGAAGTCATGCGCCTGTTCAAGCGCTTTAACGAGGTCGGCGTCACGGTCGTCATCGCGACCCACGACGTGCAACTGATCGAGCAGTTCGGCGCGCGGCGCATCGTCCTGGTCGACGGCCGCGTGACCGTCGAGGCTTCCGCATGAAGGTCGGCGCCTATTTTGCGCGTCATGCGCAGACGCTGCTCGGCTCGCTCGGCCGCATCGCTGCCGCACCCTTCGGGGCGCTGATGACGATGGCCGTCATTGGCGTCGCGCTCGCGCTGCCGCTGTGCTTGTATGTCCTGCTGCAGAACGCGCGCAGCGCAACGGCCGATTGGAGCAATGCGTTCGATTTGTCGGTGTATCTCGCGCAGACCGCGCACAGCGCGCGCGCGCAGGACATCGCGCAACAGTTGCGTACGCGCGAGGACGTGGCCGCGGTGCGCGTCGTCACGTCGACGCAGGCCCTGGCGCAATTCCGCCGCTACTCCGGGTTCGGCGCGGCGCTCGATGCGCTCGGCACGAATCCGCTGCCGAACACATTGATCGTCACGCCGGCGATCGGCGCGAGCACCGCCGGCGGCACGCAGGCACTGAAAATGGCGATCGCCTCTATTCCGGACGTCGACAAGGTGCAGTTGGATGGCGAATGGGTGCAGCGCTTGATCGCAATGCTCGCGCTGTTGCGGCGCGTCGTACTGCTCGCCGGCGGTCTGCTCGGCATCGGCGTCGTGCTGATCGTCGGCAATACTATCCGCTTGGATATCTTGAACCGGCGCGCGGAAATCGAGGTCATGAAATTGGTCGGCGCGTCCGACCGTTTCGCGCGCCGGCCGTTCCTATATAGCGGCTTGTGGTACGGCCTCGGCGGCGGTCTGATCGCATTGATCATCGTGGGTCTCGTCACGGCGGCGCTCGCCAGTCCGGTCGCGCGTCTCGCCGCCTTGTATGTCAGCCCGTTCAGCCTGTCGGGGCTCGAATTGCGCCCGGCGGCGGCGCTGCTGGTGGCCGCGGCCTTGCTCGGTTGGGCCGGTTCCTGGATTGCTGCTTCGCGGCATATTCGTGCCATTCAACCGACTTAACTGATTGTTTTCATTGTATCTATCGGCAATGCTGAACGACGCTCACGCTTAGCACTCCAACCTCAGGAGTGCTATTATTGGTTTCCGATTCCTGGAGGTAGTTGATGACGTCAGCATTGGTTGCCAAGCAGACCGGCCTCGTATTTGCGGGCCCCGTCGGGAGCCTGGATGCGTATATCGGCCGCGTCTCGCAGATACCGGTTCTGTCGAAGGACGAAGAAATCGCGCTCGCGACGCGCTTTCGCACCGACGGCGATTTGGATGCCGCGCGCCAGCTCGTACTGTCGCATCTGCGCTTCGTCGTACACATCGCGCGCGGCTATTTGGGCTACGGCTTGCCGATGGGCGATCTCGTCCAAGAAGGCAACGTCGGCCTGATGAAGGCCGTCAAGCGCTTCGACCCCACGGTCGGCGTGCGTCTGGTGTCATTCGCCGTGCATTGGATCCGCGCCGAGATTCATGAATACGTGCTGCGCAATTGGCGTCTCGTCAAGGTCGCGACGACGAAAGCCCAGCGCAAACTGTTCTTCAATCTGCGCAAGAAGAAGAAGAATCTCGCGTGGCTGTCCGAAGCGGAAACGCAAGCCGTCGCCCTCGACCTAGGCGTCGAGGCGAGCGACGTGCGCGAAATGGAGCAGCGGCTGTCGGCCCGCGACATGTCGTTCGACCCGACGCCGGACACGGACGACGAAGACAACACCTATTCGCCGGCGATGTACCTGCCGGCGAGCAATGCCGATCCGGCCGTCGAGGTCGAGCGCGAAGAGTGGGATGAGGACTCGGCCGATCGCCTGGGCGCCGCGCTCGAGCGGCTCGATGAGCGCAGCCGCAACATCTTGAAGCGCCGCTGGATGACCGACGCCAAGGCGACGCTGCACGAACTCGCCGATGAATACGGCATCTCGGCCGAGCGCGTCCGCCAGGTTGAAGTCAACGCGATCACCAAGCTGAAGGCGTTGATGGCGGCTTAACGCCGCCCGCCACCGGCGGCCCACGCTGTGCTGATAGGCCACTGCCTCGCGGATGACGTGCGCGAGCGCGGCGCGCCAGCAAAACATAAGCGCTGCCGCTCAGCTAGCATGGCACCTGGGCCCGGAGAACCGAATGGCGAAACATACTTTGCATCCGCTCGACCTGTTCAATGTCCGCGGCGCGCTCGGCGACGAAGAGACCATGGTGCAGGATTCGGTCGCGCGGATGGTGGCGGCGAAGGTGATGCCGATCATCGCCAAGGCCTTCGAAGAACACCGTTTTCCGCGCGAATTGGTGCCGGAATTGGCGGCGATGGGCCTGCTCGGCAGCTCGCTGCACGGCTACGGCTGCGCGGGACTCAATGCCGTCTCCTCGGGACTCATTTGCCAGGAGTTGGAGCGCGGCGACTCGGCGCTGCGCAGCTTCGTCTCGGTGCAGTCCAGCTTATGTATGTACCCGATCCACGCCTACGGCTCCGATGCGCAAAGACAGCGCTTCCTGCCGGCGATGGCGCGCGGCGAACTGATCGGCTGTTTCGGCTTGACCGAACCGCATGGCGGTTCCGATCCGGGCAACATGAAGACCCATGCGAAACGCCGCGGCTCGGACTGGGTCGTCAACGGCGCGAAAATGTGGATCACGAACGCGCCGATCGCCGACCTCTGCGTCGTCTGGGCGATGAGCGACGAGGGAGTGCAAGGCTTTTTGGTCGAAAAGGGCGCGCCTGGCTTCATGGCCACCGAGATCCAGCATAAATTCAGCCTGCGCGCGTCCGCGACCGGCGCCCTGTTTTTTGACGGCGTGGTGGTGCCGGATGAGCTTCGGCTGCCGGGCGTGACGGGCCTCAAAGGTCCGCTGTCCTGCCTGACGCAGGCCCGCTACGGCATCGCCTGGGGCGTCATCGGTGCGGCGCAGGCCTGCCTCGCCGAACTGATCGACTACACGAAGACGCGCGTGCTGTTCGGCCGACCGCTCGCCGCGACGCAACTGATCCAGGCGCGCCTCGCCGACATGTCGCGCCGGATCACGACCGCGCAACTGCTCGCGCTGCAGCTCGGCCGGCTTAAGGATCAGGGCGAACTCGCGCCGGTGCAGGTCTCGCTCGCGAAATGGAATAACACACGCATGGCCTTGGCCATCGCGCGCGATTGCCGCGACATGCTGGGCGGCGCCGGCATCAGCGCCGAATACGCGCCAATCCGGCACATGCTGAACTTGGAGAGCGTCGTGACCTATGAAGGGACAGAGTCCATTCATCAGCTCAGCGTCGGCCGGGAATTGACCGGACTGTCAGCGTTCTAGCGGCTACGACTTCGGCCGCGGCGCGGCGACCGGCGCCGGCTTCGCCAGCTTGTCCAACGCCGCCTTCGCTTTGGCTGCACCTTCGAAGTGAGCGCTTTCCCGCAACGCCCGTGCGAGATTATCGCGCGCCAACGCGGTCTGGCCCGCCGCCGCCTGCGCCATGCCAAGGTGGTACAACGTCACTGCGGCTTCAGGATTCTTGCTCAAGACCGATTGCAGCACGCCGATCGCCGCCGAGGTTTCGCCCCGCTTGTACAGCACCCAGCCATAGGTATCCAGAAACGCGGGATTGTTCGACGTCGCAAAGCGCGCGGCCAGCGCCTTGGCGCGGTCGAGACTCGCCTTATCGGTCTGGTAAGTCACCAGCAGCATCGCCAAATTATTCGCCAGCACATCGCCCTGCGGGTCCCGGCGCAGCGCCGCCTCATAGGCCTGTTCCGCGTCCTGCGGTTTTCCCAAGCGCACATCCAACTCCGCCAAGTCGGTCACCAGGGCCGCAGGCATCGACACTTTGGCAATACCCGTCTGCAGCGTCGCGATGGCCGCGGCGGAGTCGTGGTTGCCGACCCACTGCGCGAGAGCCAGATCATGGTAGGCAAGCAGCCATTGCGGAGCGCGCGCGATCGCCATTTGGAACGCGGCTATCGCCTGCGCCGTGCGTTTGGAATTCAGCAGCACCTCGCCCTTCAGGTTCGCCGCGAAGGGGAGTTTCGGATAGGCCGCGATGACGCCATCCAGGCGCTTCAACGCCTCCGGCACGCGATGCGCCGCGATCAGGACTCGCGTCACGCCTTGCAGAGGCTGCGGCGCCTGCGGCGCCAAATCCAGCGCCTTGTCATATAGATTGATCGCCTCATCGTAACGCTTTTGGGATTCCGCGACCGCCGCCTGATACTGATAGCCCAGCGCTTGCTTAGGTTGCGTCGCCACCATCGCATCCGCGGCCGCTTTGGCGGCCACCGCATCCTTGTTCGCGGCGGCGACCTTAAATTGCATGTCTAGGGCTTGCATATCATCCGGATGCTGCTTGACGAGTTCATCGATGACGGGTCTGGCCTCTGCCGGTTTGCCGAGCTGGACCAATAGCAGTGCGAGATCCAGCTGTGCGCCGGGATCCGTCGGATTCGCTGCCACCGCCCTGCGCATCGTCCGCTCGGCAAGTTCCGGCTCGCCGTTCGCCAAGTGCGCGCGCGCCAGCGTGCGCATCACGCCGACGGCGTTCGGCTGATCGCGCAATACGGCGCGCAAGTCAGCGATGGCCGTCTGCGGATCTTTATCGGCCAATGCCAAATTGCCCTGCAGAATCAGCCCGTCGTTGTTGCCCGGGTCCTTGGCCAACACTTCGGCAATGAGTTTTTTCGCTGCCGGAACGTCGTTCTGCTGCACGAGCAGTTCCGCCAAGTGGTTGCGCGCGGTCAGCCCGGGAGGCTTCAAGCCCTCGGCCGCGATAACCTGCCGGTAAACGGCTTCGGCCTTCGCGAAGTCCTTGCCCTGTTCGTAGAAACTCGCAAGGGCGAAAATAAGATCGTAATCCTTGGGGGCGGCGGCGATGAACTCCTTGAGCTGCTTTTCGGCGGTATCGCGACCGCGCCGCGCCGCGAGGAACTCGACCAGGGACACTTTCAGCTGACGATCCTGTGGCAGGGATTTGATGCCGTCGCGCAGCACCTCCTCCGCCGCCTCGTCCTGGTTCAAGCGTGCGTAAAATTGGGCCAGGCGCAGCCGGTTCGCTGCCACATTCGGCTGCAACCGCACCAGGTCGATCAACAAAGCTTCGGCCTTGTCGCGTTCACCTTTAACCGCATAGAGCTGCGCCAACGCGAGGCGCAAGTCGACCGTGTTCGGTATGCGTTTGATCCCGCTTTGCAGCACGGCCTCTGCCTTGTCGCCTTGTCCTTGTGCCTGGTAAATGCCGGCGAGCACGGCAATGCCGTCTTGATTCGCGGGATCGAGCTGCACCGCGCGCTCGGCATCTTGTAACGCACCGCTTTGATCTTTCAGCCGCAGGCGGGCCGCGGCGCGCACGGTCAGCAAGCCGGCGTCGTTGGGATGTTTGACGAGTCCCAGCTTGATCGTCTCCAGCGCCCGCGCTGGGGCGCCGGTTAATAGGAATAAGCGCCCCAATGCCGCGCGCGCGCGCACATTGTCCGCGTTGATATCAATCGCCCCCTGGTAAAATTGCGCCGCCTCGCGTGCATTGCCCAAATTTTCCTCGGCGACGCCGTTTTCAAAGCGGGCATTGCTGTCGTTCGGCGCGATCTGCAGCGCGTCGCGGAATTCGATGCGTGCCTTGGCGTAATTGCCGGCCGCGAGAAATGCTTGACCATTGCGCAGGTGGGCGGCCTCGCTCGATGCTGCGCTGCCGCAGCCGCTCAGCACGGCCGCGCCGAACAACGCCGCCGGCAAAAACACTCGAGGACCACTATTCGCGTGACGCATTGAAGTAACCCTCACAAATCGCCAGGTAGACGGGACGCTGCAGAAACTCTAAACGACGTTGACGAGACGCAGCAACTACGCCGTAGCGAGCCCGGCGCGTGGCCCGCGGCAATCGTACAGGAACCGCGGTTTATCGGCCCTTCGCATAGGGACGCGCCAACGGTTCGGCGCTGAACCAGCCTTGGCCCGGCATCGCGACGCTCTTCCAATAGGCCGCGAGCGCTAGGCCCAGCATCAGGACCGCAGCCCGCACCGAGTCGCGTGTCAAGGCAGCGGCAGTTCAGCGACAAATTTCGCCTCTATCGTCACCCGGGTACATGCGCTGATGTAAAATGCTGCGCGGCATAACCTCTATGCGGATCCGGACGTTACGGGAATAGATTGCGATTATTCCGGATTCGCCGCCGGCGCTGCCCTAGCGACGCAGCCGGCGAGTGTCGTGAAGCCAGTTGCCGAGCCCAGGGCGCGGTAGAGATTGCGCAAAGCGACGGCTGGCCCTGCACCTGATTCGTTATTGAGGTCTCGTATCGTTGCGGACCTTTACAATCAACTCTGCGGAGCCCATGGCATGACCTCCTTCGACCAGCGCGCGATCTCAGCAGCCCTTGCTTGCCTGCTTTTCCCGCTTTGCGCCGTGTTCGCTGCCGCGGCCGACGCTGCCGTGCAGCCGGCGAATATGCCGGTTGCAACGGTCGGCGGACACTCGTTGCTCTACTCGGCCCTGCAAGCGAGGACGCAGGCGAAACTCGCGCAACTCGACGCGCAGCGCGATGCCGAGGTGCGGCAAATAACCCTGGCAACGGCGCGCGATCGAGCCACATACGTCGATGCGCAGCTGAATTCCCTGATCGACGAAGAGCTCCTGGCCCTCGATGCCGCATCGAAGAAAACGACCCCTGGCGCGTTGCTGTCTGCCGTTACGGTGCCGCCGGTCACCGACGCCATGATGCAAGCGTTTTACAAGGCGCAAAGCGCCATGATCGGCCAACCCTACGAGCGGATCAAACCGCAACTCAAGCAATACCTGCAGCGCCAAGCGTCGGTACAGGCGACCCGGAATTTATACGCATCGCTGCGCAAGAAATACGGCGTGAAAGTCTTGCTCGCACCGATGCGCGAACACGTAGAGCCGACGGGTCCGGCGCGCGGACCGGCGAATGCGCCGGTTACGATCGTCGAATTCTCCGATTTCCAGTGTCCGTTTTGCGGGCGGCTGGAGCCGGAGCTGCAGCACCTATTGAAAGCCTATCCGAGCCGGATCCGGCTGGTTTACCGTAACCTGCCCCTCGAATCATTGCACCCCAATGCGATGTCTGCCGCGCAAGCCGGTGTTTGTGCCGGCCAGCAAGGCAAGTTCTGGCAAATGCATGACCTGATGTTTGCCGAGCAGAACGCCTTGACCGTGCCTGCGCTGAAGGACAAGGCGAAGCGCATCGGCCTCAATACCCAGCAGTTCGACCAATGCCTCGACTCCGGCGCGACATTACCGGCCATCAAAGCGGATCTGGACGCCGCCAAACAGCTGGGGCTGTCCACCACGCCGACCACGTTCGTCAACGGACGATTTATCGACGGCGCGGTGTCCTACGCGGACCTGACCGCGCTCGTCGACGATGAGTTGCAGCGACTTCCGGCTCCTGTCGCCAGTCGTTAGCCGAATCGCAGCCCTGACGAGACCGCCGGACAGATACTCAAATCAAAGCGTCGTCGATGCGCGACGTGCAGCGGCTGCGCGCGCTCGTGCGAGCCAGGTACGAGGAGGGGCCGACCGTTGCGATTCGCCGGCCGGCGGCCGCTGACCGGAGGACGCAGCCGATTCCACCAAGAGGCAATCCGCGAGGCGGCACTGCAGCTCATGCCACGGCAGGCTCCAAGCTGCAAAAATCTCGTTCATTGCTGCACCTCCATGCCGGCCATTGAACACATCGCCGGTGACAAACCGATGAAGGTTACATGGAGATTCGACTACTGACAGTGCGGCGAGTTCACGCTGCCTGACCAACCGGCAACGCAACCGGTTCCTCGCGAAGCTGCGCGCGCAGCTTCGGCCAGTCAATCAGCCGTAAGTAGCCGTTCATGTCCTCGACCAGCGATGAACAACTCTCGACCCAATCGCCGTCGTTGCAGTAGAGCATTCCATTGATATCGCGGATCTCGGCATGATGAATGTGTCCGCAGACCACCGCATCGACGGCGCGCTTGCGCGCCGCCTGCGCAACGGCCTCTTCGAAGCTGCCGATGTATTGCACCGCCGTTTTCGCTTTGTGCTTCAAATAAGCGGACAGAGACCAATGCGGCAGATCGAACTTGCGCCGCACCCAATTGATGTATGGGTTCACCGCCAGCAGCAAGGCGTACAGGTTGCCGCCCAATTTGGCGAGCCAGGGGCTGCATTTGACGATACTGTCGAACTCATCGCCATGCAGCACTAACAGACGCCGGCCGTCGGCGGCGACGTGGATGTATTCGCGGTGAATCTCCAAATTACCGTACACCGCGCCGTCGAAGTCGCGGAACACTTCGTCGTGGTTGCCCGGCACGAAGATCACTTTCGTGCCGCCCTTCGCCTTACCGAGGATCGTAAGCAGCACGTTGTTGTGCGACTGCGGCCAGTACATCGTCTTTTGCATCCTCCAGACGTCGATGATGTCGCCGACGAGGAACAGATAATCCATCTCGACGCTATGCAGGAAGTCGAGCAGCAATTCGGCGCTGCATCCCTTGAATCCCAAGTGGATGTCCGAGATGAAGACTGAACGGATCTTCAGAGGTGCGAAGCCTTTGCGCTCCACCATGGGTGGTTCCTCCCAATAATCCTTGCCGCTGTGCATCACGATTGTGGCGTCATGTTACCCGAAACGACAGCCGAAGCCGCGCACCTTCCGCATGTGTGTTGCGTAGCGCGGTGCGGCTAGGATCCGGCGCAAGCGCTGCGCGTCGACGTGGCGGATCGAATGGTGTTTATTGTTCAGCAGTGCGGCCATATGAGCCCGCAGGTCAGAGATGCCAAGGTTTACAGTGCGTTGAAGGTTTTGCGACCCTTGCCGACCGGTGATGGCCGTTGCAGCTGCTGCCGCGCCTCATGGCTGAGCAGCCAGCGCTTGCGCTCGATACCGCCGCCGTAACCGATCAGGGAACCGTCGGCGCCAATAACGCGATGACAGGGCACGATGATCGCGATCGGATTGCGGTTGTTCGCGCGGCCGACGGCGCGCGCCGCGCCGGGATTCTCGAGGCGGCGCGCGAGCGCGCCGTAGCTCACGGTTGCGCCGTAGGGAATGCCCGCCAATGCCCGCCAAACGCGCTGCTGGAACTCGGTGCCGCGGGCCGCCAGCGGCACGTCGAACACGCGGCGCGTGCCGTCGAAATATTCTTCGAGCTGGCGGATGACGAGCCGCAGCACGCCGGCAGGCGGAGCCTGCAGGTCATGCATGCGGCGGCGATCATCAGCGCCGATCGCACCACCGGAGGTGTCCAGATCGAGCCCCGTCAACGCGCTGCCGTCGGTCCGCAGCGTGAGCCTGCCGATCGGGCTGTCGATCGTTGCATGATGGATCAATGCGATTCTTTCCCTAAGCGTCCGGCGCACGCAGACCCAGATACCGCAGGATACCCTGCGCGGCTTCCCGCCCCTCGAACACCGCCGTGACGACCAGATCGGACCCGCGCACCATGTCGCCGCCGGCGAAGATTTTCGGATTCGTCGTTTGAAATCGCGTCTTGGGCATAGCGGACACGCGGACGCGGCCGTTGGCGTGCAGCGCAATCCGCTGCTCGCCGAACCAATCCGGCGGATTCGGCAGAAAGCCGAACGCGACGATGACCGCATCCGCGGGGATCGTCTCCTCGGTGCCGGCGACGACCTCGGGAATGCGCCGGCCGCGCGGGCCGGGCGCTCCCAACCGTGTCTCGACGAGCTTGACGCCTTGCACGCGGTCAGTTCCGACGATCTCGACCGGCTGGCGATTGAACAGAAACATGACGCCTTCTTCCTTGCTGTTCTTGTAGTCGCGCCGCGAGCCCGGCATGTTGTCCTCGTCGCGCCGGTAGGTGCAGGTCACGCTTGCCGCGCCCTGACGGATCGCCGTGCGATTGCAGTCCATGCCGGTGTCGCCGCCGCCGAGCACGACGACGTGCTTGTCCCGCAAGTCGGCGCACGGCGGGACCTGGTCGTCGATGCCGAGTTGCCGATTGACGTTGGCAATCAGCATCGGCAGCGCCTCGAAAACGCCGGGCAAATCCTCGCCGGCAAAGCCGCCCTTGACGTAGGTGTAGGTGCCCATGCCGAGGAAAACGGCATCGAAGTCGGCATACAGCGATTCGAAGGAGAGGTCGCGGCCGATCTCGACGCTCAAGCGGAATTCGACGCCCATGCCCTCCATGATCTCGCGGCGCTTCTCGACGACTGCTTTTTCGAGCTTGAACGGCGGTATTCCGAAAGTCAGCAGTCCGCCAATCCGCGGGTAGCGGTCGAAGACGACCGGACGGACGCCGTTGCGCGCGAGGACGTCGGCGCAGGCGAGGCCCGCGGGACCCGCGCCGACGATCGCGACGCGCTTGCCGGTGGGCTGGACTCGCGACAGGTCCGGCTTCCAGCCGAGCCTGAAGGCCTCGTCAGTAATGTACTTTTCGATCGCGCCGATACTGACGGCGCCGAGGCCGTCGTTCAACGTACAGGCGCCCTCGCAGAGGCGGTCCTGCGGGCAAATGCGCCCGCACATCTCCGGCAAGGAATTGGTTTGATGCGACAGTTCCGCGGCTTCGAACAGTTTGCCGGCACCGATCAGCACCAGCCAATTCGGAATGTAGTTGTGCACCGGGCACTTCCATTCGCAGAACGGATTGCCGCAATCGAGGCAGCGGCCGGCCTGCTGCCCAGCCGTCGGCGCACTGTACTCGGTGTAGATCTCGCGAAAATGCCGGATGCGCTGCTCGACCGGGAGTTTCTCCGGATCCTTGCGCGGCAGTTCCAGGAATTGCAGATTTTTGTCGGCCATCGCTCAAGTTCCGCGCGCGCTCAAGCCGCGCGCCGCAGGTTCTCGAGCAGCGAGGAGATCGCCGCGGCCTTCGGTTTGACGACCCAGAAACGGCCGATGTAGCTGCGAAAATCGTTCAGCAATTGCTCGCCCCAGACGCTCCCCGTCTCGGCGACATGCTGCTCGATCAGCCCGCGCAGATGCTGCACGTGCGTGCCCATGCCCTCGGGAGACACGCGGTGGATGTCGATCAACTCGTGGTTGTAGCGGTCGACGAAATCGCGGTCCATGTCGAGTACATAGGCGAAGCCGCCGGTGAAACCGGCACCGAAATTCACACCGGTGCGGCCCAACACCGACACCACCCCACCGGTCATGTATTCGCAACAGTGATCGCCGGTGCCCTCGATGACCGCGAGCGCGCCGGAGTTGCGCACCGCGAAGCGCTCGCCGGCGGTGCCGGCGCCATAGAGTTCGCCGCCGGTCGCCCCGTACAGGCAGGTGTTGCCCATGATCACGGTCTCGCGCGCAATATAAGTCGCGAGCGCCGGCGGTTTTAGCACGATCTTGCCGCCCGCCATGCCCTTGCCGACGTAATCGTTCGCCTCGCCTTCGAGATGCAGGTGCAGTCCGCCGGCGTTCCAAGCGCCGAAGCTCTGCCCCACGGAGCCCTTCAAGGTGACGATGAGCGGCGCGTCGCTCATGCCGTGATCGCCCCAGCGCCTCGCGATCTCGCCGGAGATGCGCGCGCCGATCGCGCGATGAAAATTCTTGACCGGATAGGCATGGACGCCACCTGTTTTCTTCGCGATCGCCTCGCGCATGTCCAGCAGCATCTTCTCGGCGAGTGCGCCCTTGTCGAACGGCGGATTGTGCGGGTCGACGCAATATTGCGGACTGTGGGAGACGAGGCCCGCGTTCGCGAGCAGCGGCCGCAAATCGAGCTTGCGCTGCCTCGAGGTCGCACCCGGCAGGATTGCCAGCAACTCCGTGCGCCCGATCAGATCGCTGATGCTGCGTACGCCGATCGAGGCCATGATTTCGCGGCATTCCGCGGCGACGAACTGGAAATAATTGACGACCATTTCCGGCAGACCGATGAAGTACTTCGCACGCAGCACGTTGTGCTGCGTGGCGACGCCGGTCGCACAGTTGTTGAGGTGGCAAATCCGCAGATACTTGCAACCCAGGGCAACCAGGGGCGCCGTGCCGAACCCGAAACTCTCGGCGCCGATGATCGCGGCCTTGATGACGTCGAGGCCGGTCTTCAGGCCGCCGTCGGTCTGCAGCCGCACGCGACCACGCAGGCCGCTTCGACGCAGAGTCTGCTGCGCTTCGGCCACGCCCAGTTCCCATGGCGTACCGGCGTACTTGATCGAGGTGAGCGGGCTGGCACCGGTGCCGCCATCGTGGCCGGAGATGGTGATCAAGTCGGCGCCGGCCTTGACCACACCCGCAGCCACCGTGCCGACGCCGGCATGCGAGACCAGCTTCACCGATATCAGCGCGGTCGGATTCACTTCCTTCAGATCGTGGATCAGCTGGGCCAGATCCTCGATCGAATAGATGTCGTGATGCGGCGGCGGCGAGATCAGGCCGATGCCCGGCTTGGCGTAACGCAGCCGCGCGATCGTGGCGTCCACCTTGTGACCGGGCAGCTGACCGCCTTCGCCGGGTTTCGCGCCCTGCGCGATCTTGATCTGCAACACCTCGGCCGTGATCAAGTACGCCGCGGTGACGCCGAAGCGGCCTGACGAAACCTGCTTGATCTTCGAGGTCTTCTCGGTGCCGTAACGTGCCGGATCCTCGCCGCCCTCACCGGAATTGCTGCGCGCGCCGAGTCGGTTCATCGCGATCGCCAGCGCCTCGTGCGCCTCCGGCGACAGCGCGCCGAGCGACATGCCGG
>JAYTQR010000230.1:0-2032 GCA_043746615.1 Gammaproteobacteria bacterium
CTGTTCTAATGCTGATTCGGTTGAGACGTAAGGCGAACTGGCGAGCACGAACATCAACATGGGAGGCATGCGATCATGAAAATCATCACTGCGTTCATCGCTGCAACGGCGTCGCTGGCGTCGGGATACGGCTTGGCGGCGGCGCACCTGCTCAGCACCAAGAAGACCGTCGTCATCGATGCGTCCGCGGCCAAAATTTGGGACGTTGCCAAGAGTTTCGACGGACTGAACGCCTGGCATCCCGCGGTCGCGACGGACGAGATCATCAAAGGCAAGAACGACACCGCCGGAGCGGTACGCCTGCTGACGCTGAAAGGCGGCGGAACGATCAAGGAAGAATTGCTATCGTTTGACGCCGCGAAGCGAAAATTTCGCTACAAGATTCTCGAGGGCGTACTGCCGGTAAGCGACTACCGCTCGGCGTTCGTCGTGACATCCGTCGGCAAGCACGAGGCGGCGGTTACTTGGACAGGGTGGTTCAAGCGCAAGGACTTGAGCGATCATCCGGCGCCTAAGGAAGATGACAAAACCGCGATTGATACGATCGGCGCCGTGTACCAGGCCGGCTTGGACAATCTGAAGAAGATCGTCGAGGCCGAGTAGACGGCGAGCCGCGCTGTCGCGGACAGCACGCGGCGCCGGCCGGTACGGCCGGAGGCGCACGGGTGGAGCGGATTCCAGACGGAAATTGCATGTATCATCGTGACGATTCGCGCCGCAGCCGGTATCGATCGTGCATTCCTGGTATGGCCGTCGCCGCGGCTGCTGCCGTTTGCCCGCTCCGCACAAGCGCCATGGCGACGGCCGGACAATCATCCACGCTCCAACAGATCGTCGTGATCGGCACGACGCCTGTGCCCGGCACGGGTATCGATGCGGCCAAGATACCGAGCAACGTGCAGACGATTCTCGCCGCCGACCTGACGCAGGACGGTTCGGCGAGCCTCAGTGCCGCGCTCAATAACCGGCTCGGCAGCATCAGCATCACCGATACGCTGGCCGATCCGTTTCAGCCGGACATTCTCTATCGAGGCTTCGAGGCCTCCCCGGTACTCGGATCGCCTCAGGGCCTCGCCGTATATCAGAACGGTGCCCGCATCAACGAGGCGTTCGGCGATGCCGTGAATTGGGACCTCATTCCGGATTTGGCGATCAGCCGGATCGACCTGGTCGCCGCCAACCCCTCGTTCGGACTCAATGCCTTGGGCGGCGCGATTGCGATCACGATGAAGAACGCCTTCAACTTTCAGGGCAGGGAGGCCGAACTCTCCGGCGGCTCCTTCAACCAGCGCGCCGTCGCCGCGCAAGTCGGCGCAAACGACGGCCGCTTCGGATTTTACGCGGCGGCTAATGTCCAGAATCAAGACGGCTGGCGCCGGTTTGCAAGCGATTCGGTGCATCGGCTGTATGCGGACTTCAGCGTCCGCAGCCGAAGGGCGACCGTCGACGCGAGCCTCGTTTACGCGAACAACCGCCTGTTCGGCCAAGGCGCGGCGCCGGTTCAAGAACTCGCGATCAGCCGCAGGCTGGACTTTACGGGCCCCCAGGGCAACGAAGACCGACTCAATTTTTTCACGCTCGACGCCGCGTTTGCCGCGGGCGATCGGTGGTCGTTGCAGAGCGCGCTGTACGCTCGCAATTACGACCAAAGCGTTGCGAACGGCAATTCGACGAAATTCACGGCTTGCCTGTCGGCGCTGTACGTCGGCGCGCTATGCCAAGCCGACGGCCGGACGCCGCTCGTCGACGCGGCCGGTGCCATCATTCCCGACATTTCATCGGGCGGCACGCTGCCGATCGGCGAAAATGATTTCGAGGCCATCGATTCCCGGGGCCTCGGCGGTTCCTTGCAGGTCAGCAGCTCGAAATCGCTGTTCGCTCACGGCAATCATTTCACCGCTGGCGTCGCCGTCGATACTGCGCGCATTCAATTCTCCTCGGGCGCCGCCGTGGGCAAAATCAATGCCGCGCTGTTGGTATCGCCCCAAGGGTTCACGGTCGACACCGCCGAGAGTTCGGCGTTTCCGGCGAC
>JAYTQR010000231.1:0-6599 GCA_043746615.1 Gammaproteobacteria bacterium
TGCAGTGCTGGGCGGCTGCGTGGTTGCGCCGCCGGTGCGCACCGTTGCGGTGCCGCCACCGCCGCCCCCACCGCGTATTTTCGTCTATCCGGCCAGAGGCCAGTCTGCGGACCAGCAGGATAAGGATCGTTACGCATGCCACGTCTGGGCGGTGCAGCAGACGGGAATCGACCCGGCCAGCCCCGATGCCCGGGCCTACGAACGCGTGATCGTGCGGCCGGCGCCGGGGGCGGCCACCGTGGCTGGCGCCATCGGCGGAGCGATCGTCGGCTCGATCCTCGCCGGTCCTTATAACTCGGGTGCCGGTGCGCTGGTCGGCGGCGCCACCGGGGCGATCTTGGGCTCCTCGGCGGACGCGAGCGCGCGAGCGCAGGCGCAGCAGCAGGCGAACGCGACGTACGCGTCCCGCCGCGCGCAGTTCCAGGCCTACCGGCGGGCGATCGGCGCCTGTCTGGAGGCGCGCGGCTATACGGTGGGATAGGCCGTATCGGCGTGCACGATGCGCTCGGCGTGCGCGTAGACGTTGCAGTGGGCGTCGCGCAAAAAACCCACGAGCGTCAGTCCGGCGGCGGCGGCCAACTTGACCGCAAGGCTCGATGGCGCGCCGATCGCGGCGAGAATCGGCACACCGGCGCGCAAAGCTTTTTGCACTAATTCGAAACTCGCGCGGCCACTCAGCAGCACGATGCGCTGCGCGAGCGGCAAGCGCCCGGCGAGCAAATTCTCGCCGACCAATTTATCCAACGCGTTGTGGCGGCCGACGTCCTCCGCAATCCCCAGCATCGACCCGGACAAATCGAATACCGCGGCCGCGTGTATTCCGCCTGTATCGCCGAACTGCGACTGCGCCGCGCGCATGCGCGCGGGCAACGACAGCAGTACGGCGAGGTCCGCAGTCGCGCCCGCGGTAATGCGCGTCGCCGCGGCCCGGGCGATCGCCGCATCGAGGCCGGTCGTGCCGCAGACGCCGCAACTCGAGCCGGCCGAGAAGTGCCGCGCGAGGGCGGGAACCTCGATTGGCACGGAGGGTTGCAGGCGCACATTGACCACATTCGGGCGCCGCGTGCTGGTCTCGATCGCGCCGATATCGACGGCGCCGTTGATCAGTCCCTCGCCGAACAACAAGCCCGCCGCAAGGTGCTCGTCGTCGCCGGGCGTGCGCATGGTCGCGCCGAAGGAGACCGGTTTGCCGCCGAGCGCCGGATGATGCAGTTGAAACTCCAGCGGTGCCTCGACCGCGACGCGATCCTCGCTCTCGCGATCACCGTTGCGGCTCAATCGCAACACGCGCACGCCGTGAGTGCCGCCGCGAACTGCCGGCACGCCCTTGTTCAGTTGGATCGGTTTGCTCGCCATGCTGGGCCAATGATACCGTTCCACGCCGCAACCGCCACAGGTTGAGGAGCCGCCCATGGCCAAATCCGCCGAATTGAAGGCCCGCCAAGCGGCCGCGCCTCCCGCCGCCGGCGAGGTGGCGCCTGACCGCGCCAACCTAGCTGCGCCAACCTAGTCGCGGAACGTGAACGTCAGGCCCATGGTGCGCGGCCGGAACGTGAATTGGCGCTCCAATCGGCTGTTGCCGGTGCCCGGATTGATCGTCCAGTTGTAGTTCGTGACCGCGTGATTATCGGTCAGATTGTCGACGAATGCCGCGATCTGCCACCCGCCGAACGTCATGCCCGCGCGCAGCGAGGCGAAGTTCGTCGTACTGAGCGTGTAGTTCACCGGATCGCCCTGCAGCGTCGATAGATCCTGCTGCGGGGACTGCCACTTCGCGCGGCCTTGATATTCGTCGTCGGCCCGCACGAAGGAGGCGTGGTTCAGCAGGGTGAAGTGGTATTCCAGTCCGAGCGACGCGGTGATCGGCGCGCCCGGCTGTCCGCTTTGGCCGGTGACGGCATCCCCGCTCGCGACGATCGGACTGGTCTCGGCCGGGCTGAGACGTGAATCCTGCGTATACCTCGCGTCGGTGTATCCGGCCGTCAGTTCGGCGGTGAAATTGTCGGTCAGCGCGACATCGGCTTGAATGTCCAACCCCTTCGCGACCGCGGCGCCCAAATTCGTGATGAACGAAATTTGACAGATCGGCGGAACGACAGTCTGTTGGATGTTGTTCCACTTGATGTAATAAATGCTGCTGGCAATTTTCACGCGGTTGTTGAAATTGTTTTTCGCGCCGACCTCATAACTGGCGACAGTGTCCGAATTGAACGTCGCCGGCGCATTGGTGATGCCGAAATTCTGAAAATCCGTGCCGCAGGCGATCGGTGGCAGCGGGTTATTGGCGCCGCCCGGACGAAACCCCTTCGAATACGTCGCGTAGTAAAGATTGTGGGGATCGTACTGGTAGGCGAAGCTGACCTTCGGCGTGAACGAGTTTTCCTTTTTGTCGCCGCTGCCCGTCGTCGGCGCCGAAAACAGCTGCGGCCCCCCGGTCAGCGTATCGAACGAGAATTTCGTCATTGAGTAACGCGCGCCCAAAGTCAGCTTGTACTGCTCGGTGAAACTATAGGTTCCCTCGCCGTACCAAGCGAGCTGTTTGTCCCTCGCGCTCGTTTGCAGGAAATACGAATCGTTGGGAAAGCGCGGATCGTAACCGACCGGATTGCCGTTGATGTCGGTGAAAAAGGCCGACGCCGGAGAGCCGGTGGCGGCGAGGACGAGCTCGTTGAGCAATGGATCGTGAATCTGTTCGAGGTAGGTCTGACGGTCGTCGCTATAGAATATTCCTGTCGTCCATATCAGCGACGCATTCGGGTCGTTGGATTGCAGGCGGACTTCTTCCGTGAAGTTTTGTTGTCCATTATCGACCGATGCCGGTGCGCGGTAGTCGGTGGCGCCCGGCGGCAAATGCACGCCGTTGCCATCGATCAGAGGAAACGTCCCGGGCAGGAACGCGCCGAGGGGAATGACCGGCGTGGCACCCGGAGTCGCCAGTTCCGGTTGTGCCTGATAGAAGCCCAAGTTGTAGAGGGTGCCGTCGTAGCCGCTTTCCTCCTGGCGGTGATAATACGAGGTGTTCGAAATCAGGCGCACCGCGCCGAAATCGCCATCGATCTTCAGGGCCGGCAAATAAAAGCGGTCCGGATCCGAGCGCCGCGTCGGATTGGCGCTGACGAAACGGTCGTTGCCGGGATTCGAGTACAGCGGCCAATAGTTCTCGACGTCGTTGCGGTAGCGGTCCTGATAGTAAAAGCTCGGCGTCGCTTGCCAGCGGCTGCTCATCGCCCAGACGGCAGCCAGCCGGACCAGCGAGGTTTCGTCGTAGTTGGCGTTCGTTTGCTCGGTCCCGAGCGTCACCGGATTGATCCGATTGATATAGCCGCCGTCGCGGCGGTACCAGACGGTCGCGCGCACGCCCAAGGTCCCATCGATGACCGGGCCGCCCGCGGCGACGCCCGCTTCGTAGCTCGGATCGCCGCCTTGGGTGTACGAGATCTCATTGCGGCTATAGATGCTGTCCCTCGTCAGGCTCGGCGGGGTGGTGATGTAACGCACCGTACCGCCTTCGGAGCCGGCGCCGAACAGCGTGCCTTGCGGCCCGCGCAGCACTTCGATGCGCTCTATATCGAACGATTTCGGCAAGGCCTCGTCCGGGTTGAAGGCGAGCGCGCGCATCTGGATCGGTGTGTCGTCGAGATAAATGCCGGTCGTGCCGGCGCCGCCGGTCGAAGCGATCCCGCGGATCGAGATGTTGTTGGTGCCGGAGTTGTCGATGTCGACGCCGGGTGTGAATTTGGCGACGTCGGCGAAATCCTTGATGCCGCGCAGATCCAGAGCTTGCTGCGTCAAGGCTGTGACACTGATCGGGACCTTGCTGAGGTTTTCCGCATGGCGTGTCGCGGTCACGACGATTTCCTGCAGGGGGCCGCCGGCGGATTGATCGCTCGCGGCCGCTTGGGCCGAGACGATGCGCGGCACGACCGCCGCCACGGCGCAGACCAGCAGGATTGTGGCGATTGGCCGCCGGCCGTGGTTGTGACGCGAGGCACGAATTTGTTTGTATCCCAGCATGATGCATCCTCAGATTTTAGTTGATTGCCTCGCGCTGACGGACTGCGTGACGACAATATGAAGGCACCATAGCGCCCGGTATCGGGAAAGGCAATTATCGTGAACGGGAGCGGAGCTATTTGTTGCGGATGTGCAACCGCCGGCGCGAAGCCGGCCCGCGCGGCCGCGCCGCGGCGCGGGTCCGGCGAGCGGACGCACGGCCGCGGGGTTTATGGGATCATTGGACGATGACCAGCATTGCCGAGCGCCCGCGCGCCAAATCCTTGAATCCGCTGCGGGCGCTGCTGCCGTTCCTGCATCCGTACCGTCGCACGCTCGCCGCAGCGATCGTCGCGCTGCTGTTGGCCTCGGCGGCGCTACTGTCCCTGCCGGTCGCACTGCGCCAGCTGATCGATCACGGTCTCGCGGCCAAGGACGCCGCGACGATCAATCGGTATTTCATCGGCTTTCTCGCCGCCGCCGTGCTGTACGGGCTATTCGCGGCGATGCGTTTTTATCTGGTGACCTGGCTCGGCGAGCGTGTCGTCGCCGACTTGCGCACGGCGGTGTACCGGCGCGTCGTGCGCATGGACCCGATGTTTTACGAGATCACGCGCACCGGCGAGGTCCTCTCGCGTTTAACCGCCGACACGACGCTCGTGCAAGCGATTTCCGGCGTCAATCTGTCGATCGTGTTGCGTTCGACCTTGAGCCTCGTCGGCGCGCTGGTCATGCTCGGCCTGACGAGTGCGAAGCTGATGGGCGTGATCCTGGTCTTGATTCCGGTCGTGGTCGCGCCGTTGATCTTGATCGGGCGGCGCGTCAGGGGCTTGTCGCGCTCGTCGCAGGATCGCATCGCCGATACGAGCAGCCTCGCGGATGAGACGCTGAACGCGATCCAGACGGTGCAGGCCTTCACCTTGGAAGAGCTGCAGAGCGAGCGATACCGGTGCGCGGTCGAGGACAGCTTCGCGGCTGCAGTTCGCCGCACGCGCGTGCGGGCGTTCTTGACGGCCTTCGGCATCATGCTGGTCTTCGGCGGCATTACGCTGGTCTTGTGGATGGGCGCCCATGCCGTGCTGGCCGGCCAGATGACGGGCGGCCAACTGGGGCAATTTCTGCTGTATGCCGGCCTCGTCGGCACCTCGGCCGCTGCGCTCACTGAAATGTGGGGCGAGATGCAGCGCGCCGCCGGCGCGATGGAACGGTTGTCGGAGTTGCTCGAGGCCCGACCGACAATCGCCGCGCCCCCTCACCCGCTCGAGCTGCCTGCGCGGGTGCAGGGGCACATCCGCTTCGAGAACGTTGTGTTCCATTACCCGTCGCGGCCGGCCGCGGCTGCGCTCGACAAATTCAATTTCGAGGTCGCACCGGGGCAGACGGTCGCGTTCGTCGGGCCGTCGGGCGCGGGCAAGAGTACGACCTTTCAGCTGCTGCTGCGCTTCTACGATCCGGATTCAGGCAGCGTGCTGATCGACGGACGGCGGCTCGCTGATTTGCGGCCGGAAGCGGTCCGAGCGCAGATCGGACTCGTCCCGCAGGACACCGTGTTGTTCGGTGCGAGCGCGCGCGAGAACATCCGCTACGGGCGGCCGAGCGCGAGCGATGCCGAGATCGAGGCCGCGGCGCGGGCTGCCGCCGCGGATGAATTCCTGCGCAAGCTGCCGCAGGGCTACGACACGTTTCTCGGCGAGCGCGGCACGCGGCTTTCGGGCGGCCAGCGCCAGCGCATTGCGCTCGCGCGGGCGATACTCAAGGATCCGCCGATCCTGCTGCTCGACGAGGCGACGAGTTCGCTGGATTCAGAATCGGAACGACTCGTGCAGCAAGCGCTGGAGAGGCTGACGCAGGGGCGCACGACGATCATCATCGCCCACCGGCTGGCGACCGTGCTGAAGGCCGATCGTATCGTCGTTATGGATCATGGGCGCAAGGTCGCCGTCGGCACGCATGCGGAACTGATGCTACAGAGTCCGCTGTATGCGCGGCTCGCCGCGCTGCAGTTCGGTGCAACTGGCGCGGACTCCGGCGGCGAGGATCAGAACGGCGGCGCCGAGCGAGTGGCCGGCGAGCAGGGCGCCGAAGCGCTGATCGGCTGAGCTAGACTTGGCTTGCAGCGCCGGCGGCGCGCGTTCAAGCGCCGGCGGGCAGCGCCTGCGCAGTCGCCAAGGCCGCACCGACAATACCGGCCTGCGCGCGCAGCAAGCCGATGCGCAACGGCGCCGCGCAGCGCAATTTACCCAGGAAAGGCTCAGACTCTTCGGTGATCCCGCCGCACAGCACGATCAGATCGGGCCACAGCAAGGCGTGCAATTCCCCCAGGACCCGGTTCAACTCGCCGGTCCACGCGTCCCAATTCATATTCTGTTCCACTTTGATGCGCGCCGCCGCGCGCAGTTCCGCTTCGCGGCCGTCGACCTGCAGGTGCCCGAGTTCCGTGTTCGGCACCAATCGGCCATCCACGAACAAGGCGCTGCCGATGCCCGTGCCGAGGGTCAGCAGTAAAACCGTTCCGGGCTGGTTCTTTGCGGCGCCGTAGCGCAGTTCGGCGAGTCCGGCGGCGTCTGCATCATTGATCGCGGTCACCGGCCGCCCCAAGCGCTCGG
>JAYTQR010000232.1:0-1834 GCA_043746615.1 Gammaproteobacteria bacterium
TGGACTGACGAGCATGCAGCGGCAGGCGCTGGCCGGATACGCAGAGGATGTGGGCCTGGCTGGCCACCGACGTCGTTGATCGTCGAGTTTAGCCGCCCGTCATTGTAGACTAGCTGCCGCATGACGCTTATTCACGACTATCCTTTACTGTCCCGCATCGAAACGCCGGCTGATCTGCGCGCGTTGCCGCGTGCGGATCTCAGCGCATTGGCCGACGAATTACGCCAGTATCTGATCCACACGGTCAGCCGCAGGGGTGGCCACTTCGCCGCCGGTCTCGGTACGGTTGAATTGACCGTTGCACTGCACTATGTGTTCGACACTCCGCACGACCGCTTGGTCTGGGATGTCGGCCACCAAGCGTACCCGCACAAGGTATTGACCGGCCGCCGCGAATCCCTGCCGACGATCAAACAACATGGCGGTCTCGCACCATTTCCGGCACGCTCCGAAAGCGAATTCGACGCGTTCGGCGTGGGCCACTCGAGCACATCGATCAGCGCGGCGCTCGGCATGGCCATCGGTGCGGCCGCACGCGGCGAGCGGCGGCGCGCCGTTGCGATCATCGGCGATGGCGCGATGACGGCCGGCATGGCCTTCGAGGCGCTGAATCATGCCGGCAGTCTGAACGTCGATATGCTCGTCGTGCTGAATGACAACGACATGTCGATTTCGAACAACGTCGGCGCAATGTCCAATTATTTCGCCAGAGTCCTCTCCGGAAAACTTTACGCCGGCCTGCGCGAAGGCGGGAAAAAAGTGCTGCGTCAGATGCCTACCGTGTGGGAACTCGCTCGTCGCTCCGAAGCGCACATCAAGGGCATGGTACTGCCCGGCACGGTGTTCGAGGAAATGGGCTTGAACTATATTGGCCCGATCGACGGCCATGACTTGCACGCACTGCTGGCAACGCTCGAGAACATGCGCGATCTGAAGGGGCCGCAGCTGCTGCACGTCGTCACGCGCAAGGGCAAGGGCTATGCGCCGGCCGAAGCGGATCCGGTCAAGTGGCACGGTCCGGGTCCGTTCGATCCGGCGAGCGCCACGATATTCAAGGAAAAGAGCGCCGGCCCAACCTATTCGCAGATTTTCGGCCAATGGCTCTGCGACATGGCGGCCCGCGATCCGAAGATCATCGCCATAACACCGGCGATGCGCGAGGGCTCAGGTTTGGTCGAGTTCGAAAAGCGCTTTCCGGAGCGCTATTTCGATGTCGGCATCGCCGAACAGCATGCCGTGACCTTCGCCGCGGGACTTGCCTGCGAGGGCGTGCGGCCGGTTGTTGCGATTTATTCGAGCTTCTTGCAGCGCGCCTATGACCAGCTGGTGCACGACGTCGCGCTGCAAAATCTTCCGGTGGTGTTCGCGATCGATCGCGCCGGACTCGTCGGCGGCGACGGCGCGACGCACCAGGGCAGCTACGATCTGTCGTTCATGCGCTGCATTCCGAACATGGTGATCATGACGCCGAGCAACGAAGACGAGTGCCGGCAAATGCTCTATACGGCAACGACGATCGAGGCGCCGGCCGCGGTGCGCTATCCGCGCGGCGCCGGCCCAGGTGTGCCGGTACAGACCGAGATGCGCGCATTGCCGGTCGGGCGCGGCCTGATGGTGCGCGAAGGCCACAGCGGCCTTGCGCTGCTCGCTTTCGGCAGCATGGTCGCGAGCGCCACGCGCATCGGCGAGCGTCTCGACGCCACGGTCGTCAACATGCGCTTTGTCAAGCCGATCGATGCGGAGCTGATCAATCGTATCGCCGCCAAGAATCAACACATCATCACGCTCGAAGAGAATGTCGTGGCCGGCGGCGCCGGCAGCGCGGTGGCGGAGG
>JAYTQR010000233.1:0-3735 GCA_043746615.1 Gammaproteobacteria bacterium
CGTTTGGGCGACGGTGAATTTCAGCCGCGGACTGTTCGGAAGGGCGCCGGATCCGGGCTACGTCGCGCGACTGCTGCGCGATCTGTCGTTGTCCGACAAGCGCGACGCCAAAATCATGTCGCTGTCCGGCGGCATGAAGCGGCGCGTGATGATCGCGAAGGCGTTGTCACACGAACCCGAGATTCTCTTTCTCGATGAGCCGACGGCGGGCGTCGACGTCGAACTGCGGCGCGACATGTGGGATCTCGTGCGGGCGCTGCGCGATCAAGGGGTTACGATCATCCTGACGACCCACTACATCGAGGAAGCCGAGGAGATGGCCGATCGCATCGGCGTCATCAACGACGGCTCTCTGATCCTCGTCGAGGAGAAGCGCGAGCTGATCAAGAAACTCGGCAAGAAGCGCTTGATCCTCCAAATGCGCGAGCCGATGCGGCGCGTCCCGGCCGAGTTGGACGATTGGGGGCTCGAACCGAGCGCCGACGGCCGCGAGCTGACGTTCACCTACGATGCGAACCGGAGCATCGATATTTCCGCGCTGGTGCGCCGCTTGACCGCATTGTCGATCGACTTCACCGACATGCATACCCAGCAGAGCTCTCTGGAAGACATTTTCGTCAGCCTCGTGAGCAAACGGACATGAGTACGCCATTCATTCCGGCGCGGTTCAACCGCCACGGTGTCTGGGCGATCTACAAATTCGAGCTCGCCCGGGCGCTGCGCACGCTCGTGCAAAGCCTGGTCACTCCGGTACTTACGACCTCACTGTATTTCATCGTGTTCGGCTCGGCGATAGGCGCGCGCATGCACGCGGTCGGCGGCATGAATTACGGGGCATTCATCCTGCCGGGACTGATCATGCTGGCGCTGTTCACCGAAAGCGTTGCCAATGCGTCGTTCGGCATCTTCTATCCGAAATTCACCGGCTCGATCTACGAACTGCTGTCTGCGCCCGTCTCGCCAATGGAAATCGTCATCGGCTACGTCGGCGCCGCCGCGACCAAGTCGGTCGCCCTCGGCCTGATCATCCTGTCGACATCCGCATTGTTCGTGCCGCTGCGTATTCTGCACCCAGCGGCGATGCTCGCACTGCTGCTGCTGACCGCAACGACATTCAGTTTATTCGGCTTCATCATCGGCATTTGGGCCAAGGGATGGGAACACATTCAAGTAATACCGGCGCTGATCCTGACGCCGCTGACGTTTCTCGGCGGCGCGTTCTATTCGATCGATATGCTGCCGCCGGCGTGGCGGACGTTCAGCCTGTTCAACCCGGTCGTGTATTTGATCAGCGCGTTTCGCTGGAGCTTTTACCAAAGCAGCGGCGTCAGCATCGGCGTGAGTCTGGGATTCACGCTCGGCTTTTTCGCCGTTTGCTGCAGCATCGTCGCCTGGATCTTCAAGACCGGCTACCGACTGAAGAGCTGAAGCCGGGCTTGCGGAACACCAGGATTTTGCTTTCCATCGATTGCACCTCTTCGCCGCGCTGATTGAGGGTGCGGCTGCGTACCTCGACCACGCCGCGGTCGGGGCGCGACCGCGACGGCGAAACCTCCAGTATCTCGGATTCCACGTGCAACACGTCGCCGGGCCGCGTCGGCCGCGGCCACTTGATGTGGTTTTCGATACCGATCATGCCGCCGCCGAACGGCAACCCGCCGTCGACCAGCAGGCGCATGGTGACCGCGGCGACGTGCCAGCCGCTCGCGGCGAGGCCGCCGAAGAAGCCGGCCCGCGCGAGCTCCTCGTCGAGATGAACCAACTGCGGATCGAAGCGGCGGGCGAAGGCCTGGATTTCCGCCACGGAAATTGCGCATGCGCCGCTCGTGAACCGCTCGCCGGGGCGCAGATCGTCGAGATAGCGGAGCTGCGTCGGGTTTGGCGTAGTGGATTCATCAGTCATCGCTGGAGCCTCGGCGTCGCGGCGACGCACGCATCCGGATCCAGGCCGATGTCGGCCTGCGCCGCGCGCGCACGGTCGGACTCAAGATCCAACGAGCGGCAGGCCAGCAGATAAACGCCTGCGGACACCGGCAAACCGATCAGCATCGCGATATCTGCGCCGCCGAGCGCGGCGGCGATAGGGCCTGTGTACATCGCGGTGCTGAAAAACGGAATCATCGCCGTGAAGCCGATGAAATAGCCGGCGAGTCCGCGCCAATTCCAGCGCCCGTACATGCCGTGCGCGTTGAAGATCTCACGCACCGAGTAATGCCCTTTGCGCACCACGTAGAAGTCGATCAGATTGATCGCCGTCCAAGGCGTGAATAGGTATAAGAGCACCGACAGAAATTCGGCGAAACTCTCGGCGAAATGCCGCGTCGAGGTCAGCGCGATGACGGTCGAGGCGGCCGCCGTCATCAGCAAGCCGAATATGCGCTTCGGCACCGTGGGGTGCACCGGCCGCAGCGAATCGGCCACACTGAGCAGGGTCAGCGACGCGCCGTAGAAATTCAGCGAAGTGATCGTCACCAGGCCGAACAGTGAACAGATCAGCAGCGGTTTGCCGAATCCCGGCAACGCCGCATCCGCCACGGCCCGCACGGCTCCCGCCACGTCGAGTGTCGGAAACAATGCCGCCGCCACGGTGCCGACCAGCATCGTCCAGGCGCCGCCGACGAATGCGCCCAGATAGGTCCACCAAAACGAGGCGCCGACGCCGACGTTCCGCGGCAAATACCGAGAATAATCGGACACATAGATCGACCACGAAATTTGATAGGAAGCGGCCGCGAAAAACTGCGCGAGAAAGGCCACCGCGCGAAAATCGCCGGTTGCGAGCGCGGCGGCCGGAAAATGCAGATACCTGATCGCGACGATCGAAAACAGCAGCAGCGCGGCGATCAGCACGGACGCGACGAACCGCTGCGCCATGTGAATTACGTCGTAACCGGCGACGGCGATTACGGCCGACAACACCGTGAACACCAGCATCGTCGGCACCGGCCGTCCGCCATACAGGGAATGAACCGTCTGTGCCGCCAAAAGCTGGTTGAACGCGTTGTAGCCGATATACGAGACCAGCGCGACGCCCCATACGAGCAGCGCGCCCATATAGCCGAATTGCGGACGCGATTGGATCATTTGCGGCAGACCGAGCTGCGGCCCCTGGGTCGAGTGAAACGCCATGAAAAAGGTACCGAACGCGCAGCCGAGAACGACCGCGACTGCCATCCAGAACAAATTGCCGCCGAGGGCGACGCCGACCACGCCGGTCGCTATGGTAGCCAAATGCGCGTCGCCGGAGAACCAGCATGGCCACAGATGCCAGACTTTGCCGTGGCGCTCGGCGATCGGCACATAATCGATCGAGCGCTTCTCGATCAGATGTTCGGCGAAGGATTTTCGCCGGCTTACCGCCGCCGTGACCGGTTTCACCGTATTGCCCACCCGTTGCGCGACCGACAGCGGTCAGCCGGCATCGTAACCGCCGCCGAGTGCGTGCAGCAATACGGCTGTATCGGCGTAACGTTGCGCCAGCGCGCCAATGCGTTCGATGTGCGCCCGCAGCCACAGCCGGCGCGCATCGAGCAGCGTCTGCTCGCTCACGCCGCCGACCGCGTACCGCCGCGCGATGATCTCCCATTGCGCCCGCGCTTGATCGGCGGCGCGCGTGCGCGCGAGCAGCGCATCGGCATCGTGATCCAGCGCCGTCAGACTATCAGCGACCTGTTGCAGGGCTTGCAGCACCGTCGCGCGGTATGCAGCGGCGGCGGCATCGTAGGCGGCGACCGC
>JAYTQR010000234.1:0-1717 GCA_043746615.1 Gammaproteobacteria bacterium
GGCGCGGCGCCGATCAGCTTATCGAGCGGCAAATACATCAGGCTGCCGGCCTTCGCGTCGATGAGCACTTTGTGCGCGTTCTTGTACACGCCTTCCATCGTTTCCAAATACATGCGTTCGCGCGTTACGGCCGGCGCGCGTTCATATTGTGCCAACACCTCGTCGAAGCGCGCGGCATCGCCCTGCGCCAACGCGACGACCTGCGCCTGGTAGGCTTCCGCATCCTGCACGGTCTTGGCGGCGGTGCCGCGCGCGCGCGGCAACACGTCGTTGCGGTACAGTTCCGCTTCCTGCTGATAGCGCTGGCGGTCCTTGTCGGCCTTGATCGCGTCGCGCTGCGCCTCCTGCACGGCCTCCGGCACATTGACGTCGGTCAAATTGACGCTGACGATGTGGATGCCCATGTCGTAACTGTCGAGCGTGCGCTGCATCAGCAATTTCGCGCGCTCCGTGATCGTCGGATCGAACGCGAGCGCCTTGTCGAGTGACTCCCGGCCGACGGCCTCGCGCATCGCGCTCTCGGCGACCTGGGTCAGGGTATCGCCAACGTCGCGGACCTTGAACAGCAGCCGCAATGGGTCGGGCTGCGTGTACTGCACGGCGGATTTGACTTCGACGAGATTCGTGTCCGCGGTCAGCATGCTCGCTTCGTCCGTGACGCTGTATTGGCGCGACACGTTGACGATGATTTTCCGTTCGATCGGCCACGGTAAGTGCCAGTTGTACCCAGGTCCGGTCGTTTGAATGTATTTGCCGAAGCGCAGGATGACCGCGCGTTCTTGCGCGTCGACGCGGTAGACGCCGCTGCCGATCCAGACCGCGACGATCAAGGCGATCACCGCATAAAGGCCCTTGCCGAGATTCGGCGATTTCTGCGTCCCACCGCCGCCGCCGCTCTTGCGGCCGAACAGCGCGGCCAGTCGCCGCTGCAGGTTGCGCAAAATGTCGTCCAAATCGTTCGGCGACTGCTGTTGGCGGTTCCAGGGATTGCGTTTCTCGCCGCCGGGGTCGTTCCAAGCCATGCGTAGTGCCTAGTTGTGGTTGCGAATCAGCCGAATGAGTGAGGGCGAACCGGGTATTCTAGGCAGACCGCACGGCGCTCACAAGTCGCCTACGCGACACGCTTTACGGCGTCATTGCCGGCCACCGTACCATCGCCTGCCACGGCGCCATCGCCCGCCGCCGCGTCCTCAAGCAGAGCAATGCCGCGTCCGCCGGCGAGCTTGGCGAGTTCACTTGCGCCGAGTTCCACGTCGAGCTCCCAGCCGCCGTCGTCACGCTGCCGTTCGCGCCGCACGGCATTGCGCTGGTATAGCGCGGAGCGCACGGCCGCGGCGCGTAGCTCCAGGTGCAGCGTCCGCTTGACTCGGTCCGGACACACGGCGCGCACGATCGCCGCGCGCAATGCATCGAGTCCCGTGCCTGTGGCCGCCGAACACCACACGTGCGCCGGCAAGCCGTCCGCGCCGTCCTGTACGCACGACGCGGCACCGATCAGATCGATTTTATTGAATATCAGCAATTCGCGCACCGAGCCCGCGCCGATGCCGCTGAGCACTTCGCGTACTTGCAGGACACGCTCATTGCGCATCAGGTCGCCGGCATCGACGACATGCAGCAATAAATCCGCGTCGCGGGCCTCCTGCAGCGTCGAGCGAAAGGCGGCAATCAGTTCGTGCGGCAATTCGCGCACGAAGCCGACGGTATCGGCCAGCAC
>JAYTQR010000235.1:0-3246 GCA_043746615.1 Gammaproteobacteria bacterium
ATCAACTTATTCCTGCCGTTGCAGAAGTTCGATCAACGGCGCATTCTCGTGCACGCTTCCATCAGCGGCGTGACGCTGAGCCGCCCCGGATTGCCGTTGATCGCGACCGGGCTGACCGGACTTTTCGTTGTCGACGGCGCGCAGGTCGCCCGCGCCGATATCGACGGCCGATTGCTCGGCGGCACCTTCAGGGTCCGGGCCCGGGCGCCGCGACATAAGCCCGTGACGCACACGCAGCTGGATTTTCGCGGCGTGTTGGACGGCGACGCGCTGCGCGCCGCGATCGGCTTGCCCGCGCGCGCCGAGATCCATGGTACGGCCAATTGGCGCGCGGTCCTGAAGATGGCTCCAGAACCCGCGCGTGAGCGCTCGCTGCGGGTGACGACGAACCTTGCCGGCCTGGATATCGGCCTGCCGCAGCCGTTCGCCAAGCCTTCCGCCCGCTCGTTGCCATCCTGGCTGCAGATCGACTGGCCGGTCGACGGCGGCCCGCTCGTCAATGGCGCGATCGGAGCGATCGTGCGTGCGACATTGGCGCTGCGGCCGGCCGGCGGCGGCGCGACGATCGCGCACGCCGCGATCGAGTTTGGCGCAGCGGAACCGGTGTTCAGCGACACGCAGATATTCAGCATCGGCGGCCGCATCGACCAAGTGGATCTGGCCGGATGGCGAGATCTTTACGGGGCCAGCAAGAATGGGCCGCCGCTGTCGACGTATCTGCGCACTGCGCGGCTGCGCGTCGGCGCGGCGTATTACCATGGCCTCGCGCTGCGCGATCTCGCACTCGATCTCGCGGCGGACCGCGATCATTGGCGTCTCGGCATCCACGGTCCGAGCACGGATGGGACGATTACCAGTCCGCGCGACGGCGCGGCCGGAGCGCCTTGGGATCTGCGATTCGGCCGGCTCGGCATCGTCGAAGCGGCGGGCCCCGGGGCCGCTGCGAACGGCGCCGCCGCGCCGTCGATCACTCCGCGGAATTTTCCGGCGATCCGATTTCACGCGCGGCAACTGCATTGGGTCGGGCGCAAATTGGGCGACGTGCAGGCGACCGTGTCGCAGGCCGATCAGGGCGTGAGCCTCGATCATCTGACGATGAAGGGCGGCACGTTCAGCGTCGATGCGCACGGCGATTGGCGCGGCGAGGGTGTCGGCACCGGCCACATCATTGGCTCCCTGATCAGCAGCGACGTCGCCGCGACGTTGACCGAGTTGGGATATGCCAAGGTCATCGCGGCCCAGCAGGGCAGCCTCGCTTTCGATCTCCAATGGGCGGGTGCTCCGAGTGCCGATGCGCTGCGCGATTCGACCGGTCAAGTGCGGGTAGCGCTGGATAAAGGCCAGGTGTTCGGCATCAAACCCGGCGCGGGCCGGATGCTCGGCCTCGCGAGCGTCGCTGCATTGCCGCGGCGCTTAGCGCTCGATTTCAGCGACCTGACGGACAAAGGTCTCGCGTTCGACACCGTTCGCGGCGATTTCAAATTGCGCGGCGGCGACGCGTACACGGACAACATTCTGCTGAAGGGGCCTGCCGCCGAGATCGGCTTGATCGGACGAATCGGCTTGAAAAACAAGGATTACGACCAAATAGCCGTGGTGACCGGCAGCTTCGGCAATTCGCTGCCGCTCGCCGGCGCGCTGGCCGGCGGTCCGGTGGTCGGTGCGGCCGTGTTGTTGTTCACACAAGTGTTCAAACAGCCGCTGAAGGGCCTCGCGCGGGGTTATTATCGCATCACGGGCGGTTGGGACAATCCGATCGTCGAACGCATTACGAGCGCCGACGCCTTGTCCGGCAAAATGGAGGTTCCGAAATAGATGGCCAAAGTAGCCGCGGTCCAAATGACCTCGAATCACATCGTCGCCGAGAATCTTGCGGCCGCGGAGCAGCTGCTGCGCGACGCCAAGGAAGCGGGTGCCGAAATCGCGTGTCTGCCCGAGAATTTCGCCTTCATGGGGCAGCGAGACGCGGATAAGCTGCAGGTGGCCGAAGCTGACGGCGAAGGTCCGGCGCAACGCTTTCTAAGCGATACCGCGCGCCGGCTTGGGCTGTGGATCTTGGGCGGCACGATCAATATCCGCGCCGCTGCCGGCGATCGCGTCGCCAATGCGTCGCTGTTGTTCGATGCCGCCGGGAAGCGAGTTGCGCGCTACGACAAGATACATTTATTCGACGTCGCCATTCCCGGGCGCGACGAGCAATACCGCGAGTCGGCGCACGTGCTGCCCGGCCGGCGCTCGGTCGTCGCCGACACGCCCGCCGGCCGCTTGGGACTTTCAGTTTGCTATGACATGCGCTTTCCCGAACTGTATCGTGATTTGGTGTCCAAGGGCGCGCAATGGCTGACGATGCCGGCCGCGTTCACGGTGCCGACCGGTCAGGCTCATTGGGAAACGCTGTTGCGCGCGCGGGCAATCGAGAATCTTTGCTACGTCGTCGCCCCGGCACAGAGCGGGACTCACAGCAGCGGGCGCGAGACCTACGGCGACTCGCTGATCGCCGACTATTGGGGCCGAGTGCTCGATCGTCTCGACAGCGGCAATGGCGTCGTCGTCGCGGATTTCGATCTTGCCGCACAGGCGCACACGCGCGCGCGGTTCCCGGCGCTCGAGAATCGGCAACTCGGCCGTGCGGGCACCGCGACGGCGCCGGCATGACCGCCGCGCCGCTGGCAATAGCCGAACGCATGATTTTGGCTCCTTCGGGCCTCGACGAAGGACGCTTGACGGCCGTGCTGGACGGCGTCATGAGCCGCGGCGCCGATTACGCCGATTTGTATTTTCAAGCGTCCCGCGAAGAGTCCTGGTCGCTCGAAGACGGCATCGTCAAAGAGGGTTCGCACAGCATCGAACAGGGCGTCGGGGTGCGCGCGATCAGCAACGAGAAGACGGGTTTTGCCTACACCGATGAGGTGATGTTGCCGGCGCTGCTCGAAGCCTCGAATGCCGCGCGCGCGATTGCGCGCAGCGGCGCAACGGGCGCCGTCAAGACCTGGGAGCGCCCGGCGCCGCGCCGCCTGTACTTGCCGGCCGATCCGCTTGAGGCGATTCGCGACGAGGACAAGGTGGCTTGGCTGATGCGCATCGATGCCGAGACGCGCCGCGTCGATCCGCGCGTCAAGCAAGTGATGGCGTCCTTGGCCGCGGTGCACGAGATCATTTTGATCGCGGCGAGCGACGGCACACTCGCCGCCGACGTGCGTCCGCTCGTGCGGCTCAACGTCTCGGTCATCGTCGAGCACGGCGGGC
>JAYTQR010000236.1:0-1711 GCA_043746615.1 Gammaproteobacteria bacterium
GCCGAGGCGATGGTGCGCTGGATAGCGCCCATATTGAGTTTCACGGCCGAGGAAGTCTGGGGTTTTCTCGCCGGCACGCGTGACGAATCGGTTTTTTTGAGCCACTGGCATCAATTCCCTGCCGGCGCGGAGCGCGCGGCCGAGATCGATTGGCCGGCATTCATCGCGCTGAAGACGGACGTTGCACGCGAGCTCGAGCGGCTGCGCACCGCCGGCGCGATCGGTGCGCCGCTCGAGGCCGAAGTCACCGTGCATGCTTGCGCGGCGCAGGCGGCGCGCCTGATGGCCCTGCAAGACGAATTGAGGTTCCTGTTGATAACCAGTCAAGCGCGGGTCGTCGAGCGGGAAATTCCGCCGGCAGACGCAGTGCGCAGCGGCATCGACGGCGTATGGATTCAAGTGCATCCAGCGAGTCAGCCGAAATGCGTGCGCTGTTGGCATTTGCGCAGCGACGTCGGCGTCGATCCGCGGCATCCGCAACTGTGCGCGCGCTGTGTGGAGAACGTCGAAGGCCCCGGCGAACAGCGGAGGTTTGCATGAGCGTGCAAGAACATCGTGGCGGCGAATGGCGGTGGATGCTGCTGTCCGCATTCGTCGTACTCGCCGATCAGGTCAGCAAGGCGTATGTCGCCAGACATTTCGGCGAGTTCGAGTTCATCCGCGTGTTGCCGATCCTGGAGATCACGCGAATGCAGAACGTCGGAGCCGCGTTCAGCTTGCTGGCGTCGGCCTCCGGCTGGCAGCGCTGGTTCTTCATCGCGCTCGCCTGCGGCGTCAGTCTCGGTATCGCGGTTTGGCTGTGGCGTTTGCCGCGCGATGCGCACAAACTGCTGGCGGTGGGCCTCGCGTTGGTCCTGGGCGGCGCGCTCGGCAACGTCATCGACCGGGTGCGGTTGGGCTCCGTCATCGATTTCATTCACTTTCATTGGAATCAGGCGTATTTTCCCGCCTTCAATCTCGCCGATTCGGCCATCACGATCGGCGCCGGCTGCCTACTGCTGGATGCACTGATGGATGCGAGGCGCAAAACGCCATGAAAATTCTGCTGGCCAATCCGCGCGGCTTTTGTGCCGGCGTCGATCGGGCGATCGACATCGTCGAGCGCGCCGTCGCGCTGTTCGGTGCGCCAATCTATGTGCGCCATGAAGTCGTGCACAACAAGCACGTCGTCGACCGACTACGCACGATCGGCGCTGTGTTCGTCGACGAACTCGACGAGGTACCGGATGCCGCGACGGTGATTTTCAGCGCGCACGGAGTGTCGCGCGCGGTCCAGCGCGAGGCGGAACGCCGCCGGTTGAGCGTGTTCGATGCGACCTGTCCGCTGGTCACCAAAGTGCACATGGAAGTGACGCGCTATGCGCGCGAGGCCCGCGAGGTGTTTTTGATCGGTCATGCCGGGCATCCCGAGGTCGAGGGTACGATCGGCCAATTCGACGTTTCGCACGGCGGCAGCATTTATCTGGTCGAAACGGCTGCGGATGCCGAGAAAATTCAGGTACGGCAGCCTCTGCATCTCGCGTTTGTCACGCAGACGACGCTGTCCCTCGACGATACGGCGATTGTCATCGAGGTGCTGCGTCGGCGGTTTCCGACCTTAAAGGCGCCGCTCAAAGATGACATCTGCTATGCGACGCAGAACCGCCAGGACGCGGTCAAGGGTTTGATTGGGCACTGCGACGTCCTGGTCGTCGTCGGCTCCATGGCGAGT
>JAYTQR010000237.1:0-13360 GCA_043746615.1 Gammaproteobacteria bacterium
GTCGGGCGCACGCTGCTCGACGCATTCGTGCATCTGCCGCTGGTGCTGCCGCCGGTCGCCGTCGGCTACGTGCTGCTGATTCTGTTCGGCACGCGCGGCCCGATCGGCGCTTGGCTGCTGCGCCTGTTCGGCGTCACGCTGATTTTTACGCGCAACGGCGCCGCGCTCGCCACCGCCGTCATGACCTTTCCAGTCATGGTGCGCGCGATCCGGATCTCGCTGGAGAACATCGATCGCGGCCTCGAAGATGCGGCGCGCACGCTCGGCGCCGGGCCGATCGACCGCTTCGCGACGATCACGCTGCCGTTGATGCTGCCGGGCATTCTGGCCGGCACGATCATGGCATTCTTTGCCGGGCTCGGGGAGTTCGGCGCCGTCATCACCTTCGTCTCCAACATACCGGGCGAAACCCGTACGCTGCCGCTCGCGCTCTACACCGCGCTGCAGACTCCGGGCGGCGAGGCCGCCGCAGTACGGCTCGCCGGCGTCGCGTTCGCACTCGGGTTCGGCGGCCTGCTGTTGTCCGAATGGTTCGCACGGCGCGTGCACCGCATGCTGGGCCGTTGATGCTGCGGGTCGCGGTCACGAAGCGGCGGGGGTCCTTCGTACTCGATGCGAAATTCGCGATGCCGACGCCGGGCGTCGCCGCCTTGTTCGGCCGTTCCGGCTGCGGCAAGACCACGCTGATCAACATCATTGCCGGCCTGCTGCGCGCCGATACCGGCCTCGTCGCGTTGGACGATGAGGTGTTGCTCGACACGGCCTGCGGAACCGACGTGGCTGCGGAACGGCGCCGCATCGGCTACGTCTTTCAGGATGCGCGCCTGTTCCCGCATCTGCGTGTCGAGGCGAACCTGCGCTATGCGCAGCGGCGCGCGATCGGCCAGCGCTACGTCGGCTTCGACGCAGTCGCGGATCTGCTTGCACTCGGCCCGCTGCTCGGACGGCGCACGCATCAATTGTCGGGCGGCGAACGCCAGCGCATCGCGATCGGCCGCGCGCTGTTGAGTCAGCCGCGGCTGATTTTGCTGGACGAGCCTTTAGCCTCGCTCGATGCGGCACGCCGCGAGGAAATCTTGCCGTATCTGGAGTCGTTGCGCGATCAGTTGGCGGTCCCGATGGTTTACGTGAGCCATCAATTCGACGATGTCCTGCGCCTCGCCACTCACCTCGTGCTGATCGACGGCGGCACGACGGTCGCCGAGGGCGGACTCGGCGAAATGAGCTTGCGGCCCGAGCTGCGCCGGATCATCGGCGCCGACGCGGTCGGCGCGATCGTCGACGGCGACGTGCGCGGCACCGATGCGGCGAGCGGCCTGACACGCGTGACGATCGGCCGCGGCGAACTCGCGCTACCGGCCGCCGGACTCGCCGCCGGCGCCAAGATGCGCGTGCAAATCCTCGCGCGCGACGTTATCGTCGCGACCGAACAACCGCATCATTTGAGCGTCCGCAACGTGCTGCCTGGATACATTGCCGGCGTCACGAGCGACGCCGCCGACGCGGATTTGATCGCGATCGACATCGGCGGCACGCAAATCCTTGCGCGCGTGACGACGGCCGCGACCCGAGAACTCGGGCTGCGGTCCGGCATGCGTGTTTGGGCCTTGGTCAAAGCGGTTTCGATGCGCGGTCGCTCGTTTGCGGCGCCCGCGTTCCCAGATGCATGATGGCGATGATGTGATCGTCGGGCCGCAGTCCGACGGCCGCCTTGACGCCCGCGTCATACGCAGCGGGTCCCGTCTTCCACATCGCCCCGTAGCCCAAGGCGTGGGCCGCCAAACACAGATTTTGCACCGCCGCTCCGGCCGCGATCACTTGCTCGATTTCCGGGACTTTCGGGTTGCCGCGCGCCACCGCGCAACCGACGACGACGACGGTCGGCGAGCGGTCGATCTTGTCGCGTTCGATTTGCAGTTGTGCCGCGTTCGGAGCCGGCAGGCGCTTGCGGCGTGCCTCGACGACCGCCTCGATGAAACGCGCGCGCACCTCGCCGCCGAGTACGATCAAGCGCCATGGTGCGAGGCGGCCATGATCCGGCGCCCGTGCAGCCGCCGCCAGCATCAGCGCCAAATGCTCCGGGGTCGGTCCGGGTCCGGTCAACCGCGCCGCGGTCGACCGCGTGTTAATGGCATCGATTAGTTCCAACGAGACCCTTCCTGGCGGTGCGCCGCGCGAGTGCCGACGGCATCGGCTATGATGCCGGGGCGCCAGCGCTGCGGCCAGCGAACCATGCATGGCGGCGCCGCGGCGCATGGCCATTATACCGACCGTTTGTTTTCAAGGAGCTCTCGATGAACCGATTGGTCTTGACCTGGGTTGCGGCGTTTGCAACCTTTAGCGTCAGTGCGGCACCCGTCACCTACAGCCTCGATCCCCACCATACGTTTCCGAGTTTTGCCGCCGATCACATGGGCGGCTTGTCCGTTTGGCGCGGCAAATTCACCAACACCTCCGGCAAGGTCGTGCTCGATCGCAAAGCCAAGTCCGGTTCGATCGATGTGACCGTCGACGTCGGCTCGATCGACTTCGGCTTGGAGAAATTGAACGAACACGCGCGCTCGCCGGAAATCTTCGACGTGGCGAAATATCCCACGGCGACCTACATCGGCAAGTTCACGAAGTTCAAAGGCGATGCGCCGATCGAAGCCGAAGGCACGTTCACCCTGCACGGCGTCGCCAAGCCGCTGACGCTGAAGATCGATTCGTTCATGTGCAAGTACGTTGCAATGATGAAGAAGCAAGTCTGCGGCGCCGCTGCCACCGCGAGTTTCAACCGCGCCGACTACGGCCTGACCTATGGCCAAGCCTATGGCTTCAAGATGGGCGTGCAGCTGCAGATCCAGGTGGAAGGCAGCCCGGCAAGCTGAGGTCCGTGGATCGCGGCCCCGCCGCGCGCGCGACAGGGGCCGACTGCACGAACCGGCGCGGCCTTCAGAACGGATTGACGCGCTCGGTCGGCGAGAACTTCATGTAGCCGACGGCGATGCCTTGGCGCCAACCGACGCCAAAGCGCACCGGCGCGATCACCACCGCGCCGCGCTGCAGGTAATTGACGCCGAAACCGCCGACGAAGTAGAGACTGCCCTCGACGCCGGGATAGCGCGTGAAGAGTCCGCCGGCGTTGCGCAATGCGTAGACCAGCATGAAGGTCTTGACGGCGTTCGCGCCGACATCGAAGCCGACCGAAGGTCCTTCCCAATAGACTTTACGCGCCGGCGCACCCTTGAAGACGAGTTCGCCGTGACCAAAGCGCAGGCCGACCGCAAGCGCCCCACCCGCTTCCTCTCCGCGGATGATCGCAACCGGGCGCCCCTTTTCTTTTAGCATTTTTTCAAGTACTTGCGATAATCCTTTCGCGCCAGTACTGAAGAATTTAGAGGCTTGATCAATGACTTCGGTGTCACTGTAGGCTTGCCGTTGCGGCAGCGCCGGCGACGCTTGCGCAGCGGCCACGCACGCGGCGAGTGCGCACAGCGGCAAGCTTGCGAGCACAGTTGGACGGCAGAATTTGCGGTTCATTGTATTTACTCCGTGATCGAGCGAAAAGCCATTAGGCGCGACGGCGACCATTGCGCAAACGCGATCCATATGCCAGATTGTTTCGAGATTAATACAATAACATATTGATTTATGAACATTAAGATCTGGTGGGACGGCTGGGATTCGAACCCAGGACCAAAGCCTTAAAAGGGCCTTGCTCTACCAACTGAGCTACCGTCCCAATTGCAGGCGCGCATGATAGCCGAACTGATCGCGCAGATCACCGCCGATGCGCAACGCCGGTGCTCAGCACCGATAGCGTGTCGGATCCGCGACTCCCGCCGCTTCGAAGCCGTGCATGCGTATCCGGCAGGAGTCGCATTTGCCGCAGGCGTGGCCAGCGGCGTCCGCCTGATAGCAGGACACCGTCATCGCGAAATCGATGCCTAAATCCAGCCCGGTGCGAATGATCTGCGCTTTGGAAAGCCGCACGAGCGGTGCATGCACCTTAAGCCGCGCGCCGCCGACGCCCGCCCCGGTGGCAAGCGCCGCGAGTTTCTCGAACGCGGCGACGAACTCCGGCCGGCAATCCGGATAGCCGGAATAATCTACGGCGTTGACGCCGATGAAAATATCTTCGGCAGCGACGACTTCGGCCCACGCGAGGGCGAGCGCCAGCAACAGGGTGTTGCGCGCCGGCACGTAGGTCGCTGGAATGCCGGCCGTCGGCCTCTCCGGCACGGCGATACGAGGATCCGTCAGCGCGGAACCACCGATGCCGGCGAGATCGACGCCCATCACGCGGTGTTGGTGTGCGCCGATGGCGGCGGCGATTCGCTTCGCCGCAGCGAGTTCGGCGGCATGGCGCTGGCCGTAATGCACGCTGAGCGCATGACACTCGAATCCGCGCGCGCGTGCAAGCGCCAACACGGTCGCCGAGTCCAGTCCGCCGGAGAGCAGTACGATGGCCCGCCGGATGGTCATTTGCCCGGCGTGTCGCCCCACAAAATCTTGTGGAGCTGCAGCTGAAAGCGCACCGGCAGACGGTCCGCCAGGATCCAGTCGGCCAATTGCGCCGGCGGCAGCTGGCCGAAGCTCGGCGAGAACAAGATTTGGCAGCGCTCAGCCAGCCCATGCGCGCGCAGGTAGGCGACGCTCCACTCGTAGTCCGACCGCGAACAGATGACGAACTTGAGCTGATCGGCGCGGCGCAACAACGCAAAGTTGCCGGTGCGATTGCGCTGCTCCTCGCCCGAACCCGGCGTTTTCACGTCGACGACGCGTACGACGCGCACATCGACCGCGCCGATATCGATGGCGCCGCTCGTCTCGAGCGACACGCGATAGCCGCGATCGCACAGAGCCTCGAGCAGGTCAAGGCAATTCGGCTGCGCGAGCGGTTCGCCGCCGGTCACGCAAACGTGCGCCGCGCCGAATTCGCGCACGCGATCGACGATCGCAGCGACGTCGAACCACTCGCCGGCGTGGAATGCATACGCCGTGTCGCAATAGCGGCAGCGCAACGGGCAGCCGGTCAGGCGCACGAACACCGTCGGCAAGCCGACCGCATCGGCCTCGCCCTGCAGTGAATGGAAAATCTCATTGACGCGCAGGCGCCGCGTGCGCCCGATGCTTTGGCCGTTTTTTTCCGGGGCCTCGATCAATGCCGTTCGCTCTGCATTTTTTGCAGGCGCTGCTGCGCCAACCGTCCGGCCGGCGTGTCAGGATAGCGGCTGACGACGCCGGTCAGCACCTGTCGCGCTTGATCCATGCGGTTCAGTTCGTAATCGCAATAGCCGATCTTCAACAGCGCATCGGGCAGCTTGCGCGATTGCGCATAATTGTCGACGACGCCCTGAAAGGCCTGCAGCGCTTGCGCGAACTTGCGGTTGACGTAATAGGTTTCACCGAGCCAGTACTGGGCGTTGTCGGCGTACTCGCTGTGCGGATAGGCGGCCAAAAACTGCTCGAACGCCGCGGCGGCCTTGTCGTACTGACTGTCCTTCAACAGCGCAAACGCCGCCTCGTAATGCGCCTGATCATTGCCGTCCCCAGCCGGCGTGGGGGCCGGCGCGCCGTTCGCGCCGCCCGCCGCGCCGTGCGTTGCGGCCGGTGCGCCCTGCGCGCCACCCGCCGCTGCCGCGTCGGCGGCGCCCGCGGCCGCCCCGGCGGCGCCCGCCGGAGACCCTTGCGCCTCGAGCGTGCGCAGTCGCCGGTCCAGATCGGCGTACAGATCGCGCTGCTGTTTACGGTCGGCCGCGAGATCGTTGTTGAGCCGATCGACGCTGTTGTGCACGGCGCGCAGATCGGCACGCATCGCCTCGATTTCGTTGGCAATATCCAGCAGGCTGCGATTGGCGACGACGCGTTCGATCCGCGTCACGCGCGCGTCGAGATCGTGGAGCTTGATCTGCACCGGGTCCTGTTCGGGCGGCGTCGCGGCGCAACCGGCCAGCGCCACCAGGCCGGCGCATGTCAGCGTCAAGCCGGCTGCGCGCACCGTCACGGCAGGTAGACCAGGTCGACGCGGCGATTCTTCGACCAGGCGGCCTCATCGTCGCCCTCGACGGCGGGGCGTTCGGCGCCGTAGCTGACCGTCGCGATCTGCCCGTCGGCGACGCCCTGCAGCATCAATGCTCTGCGCACCGCTTGCGCGCGCCGCTCACCCAAGCCGATGTTGTATTCGCGCGTGCCGCGCTCGTCCGTGTTGCCCTCGAGCTTGATCTTCAAGTCCGGATGCGCGCTCAGCGCACTCGCGTGAGCGGCGATGATAGCGTCGTACTGCGGCTTGATTGCCGAACTGTCGAAGTCGAAATAAATCGTACGGGTCTCGATCGGCGCATTATTGCCTTCTTGCGCGATCGCGTTCGCGGCGCTCCCGGCCTCACCGCCGAGCGGCGTCGTGGTCGTACCGGATCCCCCTGCCGACCCGGGATTCGCCGGCACCGTGGTGCCCGTCGCCGGCTGCTGGATGACGGCCTTCTTGCCGTGACACGCGGCCAGCAGCATCGCGGCGGATAAGAACAAGGTGATGGCTACCATTCGCTTCATGACTTTCTCCATTTCGGTTTCTCGCATTGTTTCACTGGCTATCGGGGCACGCCCGGTCCCCTGGGACCCGGCGTGCCGTCATTTGCTGCGGAACGGCCCCCAGGCCGGTTCCTCGACTTCGCCTTCGCTCGACTTCAAGGTTTGCTGCACGCGCCCGTCGGTGCTGACCAATGCCAACACGCCGCGGCCGCTGTCACGGGTCGCATAAATGATCTCGGCGCCGTTCGGCGCGTAGCTCGGCGACACGTCGAAGCGGCCTTTGGTCAACACTTGCATGCCACCGCCACCGCGCAAATCCAGCATCGCGATCCGGTACGCACCCTGCTGACGAGTCACGAACGCCAGGTGCGTTCCGTCCGGCGACAAGCGCGGCCTGGCGTTGTAGGACCCCTCGAAAGTCAAGCGGCGCGGCCGGCTGCCGGGCGCGAGCGCGATCTGGAAAATCTGCGGACCGCCGTCGCGATCCGACGTGAAGTACAGGCTCTGTCCGTCGTTCGACCACTGCGCCTCGGTATCGATGCCGGGATCGTGGGTGATCCGCCGCAGCGCCGGCGTCGCCAGATCCATCACGTAGATGTCGAGGTTGCCGCTGCGGTTCGACAAGGTCAGTGCGAGCCTTTTTCCGCCGGGCGACCAGGCGGGCGCCTGATTGACGCCGGCGCGCGCCGACACCAGGCGGCGCGCGCCGGTCTTCAGGATCTGGACGTAGATCGACGGCAGGTGGTCTTCGAAAGACACGTAGGCCAAGCTGCGGCCGTCCGGCGACCAGGCGGGCGACATCAACGGTTGGTTCGACTGCATGATGACGCGCGGATTCGCCCCGTCCGCGTCGGCAACGACGAGCCGATAAGTCCTGTGCGGCACATGGCCGATGACCGATATGTAGGCGACGCGCGTCGCGAACGCGCCGCGAATGCCGACGATCTTCTCGAAGATCATATCGGCGACCTCGTGGCTCGCCAGACGCAAATCGGCCGTGTCCGTGCTGATCTGATAGCCGAGCAAACGCTGGTGCGTCAGCACGTTGTACAGTTCGAAGACGACGTCGTAGCGGCCCGCCGCGGCGTTGCGCAATTGGCCGACCAGGATGTAGTCGTTGTTCAGCCGCCGCCAATCGTCGAATATGATCGCCGCGCCGGTATGCGGCTGATCGATCATGTCCTTGCGGGCCATCGACTTGAATCGGCCGCTGCCGTCGAGATCGTTGGCGACGAGCTGCGCGACGTCGAACGGCGCCGCGGCTCCCAGCGGCGAGGCAAACGGCACAATGGCGATCGGAATCGCGATGTCCTGACCACGGGTGATTTCGACGGTGAACTCGGCGCGTACCGCCGCCGAAAACGCGAGCAAGCCGCACAGCACAAGGAAACGGAACTGTTTATTCATTAGGTTTGAACTCGAAGACGAAATCGCGTTGAAACAGCGCCGGGTCCGGCGGCACCGGCAACGGCGAGGCACGATACACGGCATTCTCGATCGACTGGCGCACGGCCGCATCGCCATTGCACTGCGTGACGTGCGCGCTCGTGACCTCGCCGCCTGGCACCTGCGTCACCTCGACCTTGCAGTCGATGCCTTTGCGGGCCGTCGGCGGTTTGATCCATGCTTGGATGATCCGATTGGCAAGACTCGCCTTGTATTGGTCCATCAGCGGCCCGGACTCGACCGCATTGGCATGCTCTTCGGCGGCGATTTGCCGGCGCAAATCCGCTTGCATCGCGGCCGCGGCGCCCTGTTTAGCCGCCGCGGCCTGTTTAGCCGCCGCGGCGAGCTTCGCCTGCGCGACACGTTTGGCGTCGGCGGCACGCTTGGCGGCTGCCGCCAGCGCGGCTTGTTTGACCTCGGCTGCGTGCTCGGCCTCGGCGGCACGCTGCGCCTCGGCCGCGTGCTGTAGCGCGGCCGCATGCCGCACCTCGGCGCTAGTTTCGGTCGCAAGTCGCGCCGCCGCGGCATGCTCGGCAGCGACGGCCTGGCGATGCTGCTCGGCGGCCGCAGCCGACTGCGCTTGCGCCGCGGCTTGTCGTCGCTGCGCGGCCTCGGCCGCCTTGGCCTCGGCCGCCTCGGCAGCCGCCCGCGCAATCGCTGCTTGCCGCGCCTGCGCGGCCTCGGCTTGCGCCTGCGCCGCCGCATGCAAAACGCGAGAATCGATGACCGTGGCATCGATCGACATCGGCTGCACGGCCGTAGCGGACGGATAGAGCGAAATGCGCGTCACCAATATCAGCGCCGCGGCGATCAGGCCGTGCAGCAGCAACGACAGCGCCACCGAGCCCGGGTGTTCGCGCAGAAAGCCCGGCATCAGCGCGTCCCGGCGGCGCCGGCGCGGCGGCGAACCGGCCGCGGCGCGCCGCGCACAGGATCGGTGAGAAAGCCGAGCTTGACGGCGCCGGCCCGCTGCAGCAGCAGCATCGCGCGCACCACCGTGCCGTAGGGCACCGTGGTATCGGCCTTCACGAGGACCGGCGTCTGCGGATCCCGATGCAGCACGGCCGCGGTGCGCTGTTCGGCCGTCGCCTGCGACACGGGTTGATTCTGATCGCGCCCAATATTGACGTACAGACGTCCCCGGGCATCCACGGTCAGGATCAACGGTTCATGCTTCGCGAGAAACTCCGGATCCAGCGGCTTCGCGCCGGCGGCCGGCAAATTGACCTTCACGCCTTCCTTCAGCAACGGCGCCGTGATCATGAAAATGATCAGCAACACCAGCATCACATCGATGTACGGCACGACGTTGATCTCGCCCATGATCTTGTGCCGACGGACGCGCGCGGCCATCGTCTCAAGCCGCCGCGCCGCGGACCTGTCCGTGGCGTTGCAAAATCGTCGAAAACTCCTCCATGAACGTATCGAACCGCAGCTCCAGGCGGCTCACCTGATCGGCAAAGCGGTTGTAGGCGATGACCGCAGGTATCGCGGCGAACAGGCCCATCGCGGTGGTGATCAACGCTTCGGAGATGCCCGGCGCAACCGCCGCCAACGTCGCCTGCTGGGCGTTGCCGAGATTATGGAACGCGCTCATGATGCCCCAGACGGTGCCGAACAAGCCGACGTACGGGCTGGTCGAACCGACCGTCGCCAGCATCGCCAGGTTGTCCTCCAAGCGGTCGATTGCCCGCATTTGCGCGACCCGCATCGCGCGCCTCGCGCCTTCGAGCAGTTGCTCGGCCTGCGTGCCGAGCTGGCGCAGGCGGCTGAACTCGCCGAACCCCGACTCGAAAATACTCTGCATGCCGGTACCGGCGCGGCCCTTGGTCTCGATACTGCGGTACAAGGCGACCAAGTCCCCGCCCGACCAAAAAGCGGTTTCAAATTGGTCGGCCTGGCGCTGCGACTTCGAGATGACGCTGCGCTTGCCGAAGATGACCGCCCACGAGGCGACCGATGCGCACATCAACAGCAGCATGACGGCCTGTACGACGGGACTCGCATCGAGCACCAAATCCCAGACCGACAAGTCGTTACTCATGACGCCACTCCGAAAACAAGTCCTTGGGGATGGCGCGCGGTTTCAAGGTGCCCGCATCGAGGCAGGCTACGCGCGTGCTGGCGTCGATCAATTGCACGTCCCCGCGCCAAATCCGTTGCTTGAACGCGATTGTCGCACCGGCCAAGCGTGCCAATTCGGCCGTTACGGCAATTTCATCGTCGAGCACCGCCGGCTGCAGAAAATCCACGTGGATGCCGACGACGGCGAATTGCAGGCGCCGTTCCTCGCGCAACCGGCGTTGATCGATCCCCATATTTCGCAGCCATTCGGTACGGCATCGTTCCATGAATTTCAGGTAATTCGCGTAGTACACGACACCGCCGGCGTCCGTATCCTCCCAATAGACGCGGTACGAGCAGGAAAAGTTCGGCAGCGGCGGCATTATTGTCGGCCCTTCGAACCCGGCTCGTCCGTGAACAGCGGCAACGTCGCGTCCCGCTCGAGCGCCTGCTCGCGCGCAGGTGCGGCCAAACCGAAGTGCGCGTATGCGCTGCGGGTGGCGATGCGGCCCCGCGCCGTGCGCATGAGGAAGCCCTGTTGGATCAAGTACGGTTCGATCACGTCCTCGATCGTGCCGCGCTCTTCGCTGATTGCGGCGGCCAGGCTGTCGACGCCGACCGGACCGCCGTCGAACTTGTCGATCACGGCGAGCAGCAGTTTGCGGTCGAGCGTGTCGAAACCCTGCGGATCGACCTCCAGCATGTCGAGCGCCGCGACGGCGACTGGCGCACTGATGATGCCCAACGCCTTGACTTCGGCGTAGTCGCGCACGCGCCGCAACAGCCGGTTCGCGATGCGCGGCGTGCCGCGTGCGCGCTCGGCGATCCGGTCCGCGCCGCCCGGCTGCAACTGCAGTTTCAATATGCAGGCGCTGCGAATCACGATGCTCCGCAATTCCTCCGTGGAGTAGAACTCCAAACGCTGCACGATCCCGAACCGGTCGCGCAGCGGCGAGGTCAGCAGTCCGGCGCGCGTGGTCGCGCCGATCAGCGTGAACGGCGGCAGGTCGAGTTTGATCGAGCGCGCGCCCGGACCCTCGCCGATCATCAGATCGAGCTGAAAATCCTCCATCGCCGGGTACAGCACCTCCTCGACGACGGGACTCAGCCGGTGAATCTCATCGACGAACAGCACATCGCGCGGTTCGAGATTGGTCAACAACGCCGCCAAATCCCCCGGCCGCTCGAGCACCGGCCCGGAAGTCTGGCGCAGATTCACCTTGAGTTCGTTCGCGATGATGTTCGCGAGCGTCGTCTTGCCGAGGCCGGGCGGTCCGAATATCAGCACATGATCCAGCGGTTCGCCGCGGTTGCTCGCCGCCCGTATAAAAATATCCATCTGCGTCTTGACGTTCGGCTGGCCGATGTATTCGGCGAGCGTCTTCGGCCGCACGGTGCGGTCGGCGACTTCCTCGTCCCGTCCGCCGGTGCCGGCAATGATCCGATCCGGTTCGATGCCCATGGTATTTGGTCAATCCCCGCGCTTTGCGTTCAGGTTTTCGCGGCGGCTTTCAGCGCGCGCCGGATCAATTCGGTCGTCGACAATCCCGGTTCATCGGCCGCTTTCAGCAGGCGCGTGACTTCCAGCGCTTTATAGCCGAGGGCGACCAGGGCGCCGAACGCTTCGCTCTGTGCCGAGACCGGCTGTCCGAACGCCGCGGTGCGGTCCGCCCCCGCATGCGGCGCCGCGAGCTTCTTGACGTTGTCGCGCATCTCGATGATGACCCGTTCCGCGGTCTTGCGGCCGATCCCCGGTATGCGCGTCAGCATCGCGGCGTCCTCGGTCTCGATCGTGCGCAGGAAATCCTCGACGCTCGCGCCCGAGAGAATGCCGAGCGCGATCTTCGGACCGACGCCGGATACCTTGATCAACGCGCGGAACAGCCGCCGCTCGCTTTCCGTGCCGAAGCCGAACAGCACGTGCGCATCGTCGCGGATCAGCAGATGCGTGAACAGCGCGACGTTCTCGCCCGCCCCCGGCAATCCGTAGAACGTCGACATCGGCGCCTCCAATTCGTAGCCAACGCCGCCGACCTCGATCATCAAGAGCGGCGGCTGCTTGACGGAGAGCCGGCCCCTCAAAAAGCCGATCATGCGCGGGCCACGGCCCGGGCGATCGCGGCTTCGGTGCCGCCGCGCAACGCATGGCAAGCGGCAGTGGCAAGCGCATCGGCGGCATCGGCGGCGACGCGGCATTCGAGCTTCAACAGATTCTTCATCATCAACTGCACTTGCGCCTTGTCGGCGTTGCCGGAGCCGACGACGGCCAATTTGATTTGCCGCGGCGAATATTCGAACAAGCTCGCGCCGGCATCCACGGTACCGCAGATCGCCGCGCCGCGCGCCTGGCCGAGCTTCAGGGCGCTGTCGGCATTGCGATTGACGAACACCCGCTCAATCGCGATTTGCTGCGGCCGGTACGCGGCGACGATCGCCTGGACGGCGCGAAAAATCTCGCACAGACGCGCGCCGAAATCGCCTTGATCGGTCCGTATCACGCCACTCGCCACGTAGGTCAAGCGCGGGCCGGCCGCATCCAAAATTCCGTATCCGGTGCGCTGCGATCCAGGATCGATTCCCAGCACCCGCACTCGTTGAGGTGTCATCCCCGGTATGATACCGGCAATAGACGCCCAAACCCACCGCCGCACACGGCGCAGAGGCCTTGGAAACCAACACTTCAATCCGGACGGCGGCCAGCGAGCACGTCACGGCGGCCATCGCGGCGGTGCTCGCGCTGGATTTGCCGCCGCAGGCCGAGGGCACGCGCCGCGCGGCCGTCGAGGTCGCCCATATCCTGCGCAACCTCGATACCGATGATGACATCGTCGTTGCCGCGCTTTTGGGCCCGTTGCTGGACACGCAATTGCTTAGCCACGACGCGGCTGAGCGGCGCTTCGGCGCCGTGGCGACGCGGCTTGCGCGCGATTTACACCAACTCGGCCGCTTCGGACTGCCGCCGGACTGGACGCCGGAGCGCGGCCTCGAGCAGGGGCAGGCCGAAGCGCTGCGCAAGATGCTGCTCGCAATCGTCGGCGACGTGCGTCTGGTCGTCGTGCGTCTGGCCGAGCAATTGCAGAAAATGCGCTCGGCGAAGCTGCTGGACGGACCCGCGCAGCGCAGGCTCGCGCTCGAAACCCGCGAAGTGTACGCGCCGCTCGCCAATCGGCTCGGCGTCTGGCAACTCAAATGGGAACTCGAGGATCTGGCGTTCCGCTATCTGCAGTCCGTGGAGTACAAGCGGATCGCGGCGGCGCTGAACACGCGCCGCGCCGAGCGCGAACGCAGCATCGAAGACCTGAAGGCACAACTGCAGCGTGCGCTCGAAGCGGCGGGC
>JAYTQR010000238.1:0-2531 GCA_043746615.1 Gammaproteobacteria bacterium
GCCTCGACATCGATCCGGCGCGGCAAGACGAAATGGAACGCCGCGCGGCCACCCTCGAGGCCTTGGCACGCAAACATCATCGGCCGGCGCGCGATCTGCCGGAGCGTCTGGCCGAGCTGCAGCGTGAACTGCAGGCGCTGGAGAATTCACAACTCGGTATCGCCGAACTCGAACAGCGGCAAAGCACCTTGTTCGGCGAATACCGGTCCGCTGCCGCGCGCCTGACCGCGGTGCGCAAGGCCGCCGCCGCCGATCTCGGCGCGCAGATCACCGCCCTGATGCAAGCGCTCGGCATGCGCGGCGGGCGATTCGCGCTCGGCGTGAGCGCCGGCGAGACCGAGATCAGCGCACAAGGCAGTGATGCGATCGAGTTCCTGGTCAGCGCGAATCCCGGCCAGCCGCCGAAAGGCATCGCCAAAGTCGCGTCCGGCGGCGAACTGTCGCGCATCAGCCTCGCAATTCGCGTGGCCGCGGCCGCCAATACCGCCGCCGGCTGCATGGTGTTCGACGAGGTCGACGCCGGCATCGGCGGCGCGGTGGCCGAAATCGTCGGCCGGCAACTGCGCACGCTCGGCGAGCGGGCGCAAGTGCTGTGCGTGACCCATTTACCTCAGGTCGCGAGCCAGGCGCACAGTCAGTTGCGCGTCACTAAACTCAGCGACGGCACGATCACCCGTACGACGATCAAGACCTTGAGCGATGCCGAGAGGATCGACGAGATCGCGCGCATGCTCGGCGGCATCGACATCACTGCGCAGGCACGCGCCCATGCACGCGAGATGCTCGATCGCGCGGCACCGCGCGGCGGGGCAAAGAGCAAGCGTTCGCGCGGCTGAACGCCGCCCGCGCCTAACGGCGCATCATTCGGGTCGCTTTTGGTTCGGGCAGTTCGCCTTGCGGCAATGCCCGTAGAGGATCAGCGCGTGATCGCTAATCTCGAATCCCAAGCGCTTGGCGACCGCATGTTGGCGCTCCTCGATGCCGCCGTCCATGAACTCCTCGACGCGCCCGCAGTCGACGCAGACGATGTGGTCGTGATGCGCGCCTTGATTCAGCTCGAAGACCGCCATGCCGCCTTCGAAATGGTGCCGGGTGACGAGGCCGGCGGCTTCGAATTGCGTCAGCACCCTATACACCGTGGCGAGGCCGATGTCTTGGTGCAACTCCAGCAGCTTCTTGTAGATGTCCTCGGCACTCATGTGGCGGGCCGTGCCGTCCGCGAGAATGTCGAGAATTTTCAGGCGGGGAACCGTGACCTTGAGGCCCGCATTGCGCAGGTCCGAACTTTCTGCGCTCGTCGGAGGCCTTTGGCGCTGCGGCATGCTATGCCATCCGGTATGATAGGTGGGCGATTATCAATCATTTAACGGCAGCACACCACCTTGATGACGAATTTTGTCCGTGCCGCACTCGCGGTGAGCCTGATCACCCTGTCGTCGGCCTGCGTTTACCGCATCAATATCCAACAGGGCAATTACTTGGATCAAGCCGCCGTCAACCAGGTCAAGGCCGGCATGACGCGCAGCCAAGTTCGCTATCTGCTCGGCACGCCGTTGGTCGCCGACCTGTTCGACAAGGATCGCTGGGATTATATCTATTACCTCAAGAAGGGTTACAGCCGGCACATCGACTCGCGGCGCGTCACCGTGTACTTCACCGGCGACAAAGTCGTGAAGCTGGACAAGCCGTCCGACGCCGTCGCGGCAGAGCAAGAAAAATCCCTGGCGAAAATCAAGAACGGACGCATTTACTAGCACGGATCGCCTAACGGCGCCCTGCCGACCGCGCCGCTCTGCGGCGGCGGGCGCTTTTTGGATCCTCCGCAAGGGCGCGGTAGATTTCGACCCGATCGCCGTCCGCAAGCGGCTGATCAGTTCCGACGATGCGGCCGAAGACGCCGACCGTGCAATGCTCGAAGTCGATGCCCGCGAACGCCGGATCGGCCGCGGCGCGCAGCAGCGCAGCGGCGACGCTCGCTGGCGCGTCGAAGCGATACGCCTTGACGGCGCTGTGCGACGGGCTCGCGTAGGCGACCTCGATCAGCAGGCACGCAGCCACGATCCGTCGGCCCTCATGCGTAAATCGCCTGCGCGCGCGCGGCGAACGCGGCGACGATCGAGCCGCACAGCGCCTCGAAGATCGCGTTGAACGCGGCCGCAGTCAGCGCATTCTTGAACTCGAATTCGACGCGGAAACTGACGCGCGAACCGCGTGCGCCGATCGCCTCGAAACACCATCGGCCCAACAATTTTCGGAACGGACCGTCGACCAAACTCATCGTTATCCCGACATCCGGCTCGAGCAAATTGTGGGTCGTAAATTGGGTACGCAGCAGTCCGCGGGCGATGCCGAGCGTGGCAATCCGCTCGAACACAGCGACTTCCTCAACGCGGGCCGAATGGCACCACGGCAGAAAATCGGGGTAACGGGCCACGTCGTTGACCAAACCGTACATTTGCGGCGCCGAATACCTGACGATGGCGCTGCGCTCGACTGTCTTCAAGCCGGACTCCCCGCGGCGGTGCGCCGCA
>JAYTQR010000239.1:0-8220 GCA_043746615.1 Gammaproteobacteria bacterium
GCTTCGCGCTGCGCGCCGAGGTCGGCGCGCTCAGCCACATGGCGCAAGCGATCGAAATTCATGTTGGCGCCGCAGTTGATCGCGATGAATTGGCGGTCTTGGCAATTTTCCCGCGCCACATATTTCTTGACGCCGGCGACCGCGAGTGCACCCGCGGGCTCCGCGATCGCACGCGTGTCTTCGAAGATGTCTTGAATCGCCGCGCAGATCTGATCGGTCGACACCAGCACGATCTCGTCGACATATTGCTGCGCCAGGCGGAAGGTTTCCGCGCCGACCCGGCGCACGCCGACGCCATCGGCAAAAATCCCCACGCGGTCGAGCGTGACGCGTTTGCCGGCGCGCAGCGATTCGTACATGGCCGCCGACTCCTCGGGCTGCACACCGACGATCTTGATGCGCGGATACAGCGCCTTCGTGTAGGCGGCGATGCCGGCGATCAATCCGCCGCCGCCGATCGGCACGAAGATCGCATCGATTTCATCGCCATGGCGCTGCCGCAATATCTCCATCGCGACGGTGCCTTGGCCGGCGATCACGTCCGGATCGTCGAACGGATGCACAAACACAAGACCTCGTTCGCGCGCAATTTCGACCGCGTGTTGGTGAGCCAGATCGTAGTCCTCGCCGTGCAAGACGATTTCGGCGCCCAAATCGGCGACCGCCCGGACTTTGATCTCGGGCGTCGTCAGCGGCATCACGATGACGGCCGTGATGCCGCGCGTGCGCGCGCCCAAGGCCACGCCCTGGGCGTGGTTGCCGGCGGAGGCGCAAATGACGCCGCGCGCAGCCGCAATGGCCGATAACTGCGCGATCTTGTTGTACGCGCCGCGGATTTTGAAGGAAAACACCGGCTGTAGGTCTTCACGCTTGAACAGGATGCGATTGTGCAGGAGGCGCGAAAGCCGCGGCGCAGGTTCCAGCGGCGACTCGATCGCCACGTCGTACACCTTGGCTTTGAGGATCCGTTCTAGGTAGTTTTCTTGCATGGTCGGCCGGCTGTCGCAGTGTGTCTACATTAGCCGATGCGCCAGTGGAGGGGTATTCTCTCGTCAGTCTGCCAGACGCGTCACGGCGTACGCGCCACACCGGCTGGTCACGGCGAGAATTCGGGAACATGGAACGATGCGCATAAACCCTCGTTGGGCTCTTTGCCTCATGCTGGCCACGGCGGCGGCTTATCCTCTGTCCGGCCCGAGCGTCGCGACCGACCACGTCAAGGCGCTCCTCGTCAGCGAAGTGCGCAGCGTGGCTCCCGGACAATCATTCTGGGTCGCGCTGGATTTCGATATCCGCGACGGCTGGCACACCTATTGGCGCAATCCAGGCGATTCCGGCAAAGCGACGACGCTGTCCTGGACCTTGCCGCCTGGCTTCAGCGCCGGACCGATCGTCTGGACGACGCCGCAGCGCTTCGTGCTCGCGCCCCTCGTCAATTACGGCTACGCCAAGCGTGCCGTGCATCTGGTGAAAATCACCGCGCCGAAAAATCTTCCATTGCGGTCGCCGCTGACGTTGCGGGCGCGGGCGAATTGGCTGGTCTGTTCGAACATCTGCATTCCCGAGAGCGCGGATCTGCAGTTGACGCTGCCGCCGAGCGCGCAGCGCGGCGCGCCGGACCCGACGGCGGCCGTGCTGTTCGCGGCTGCGCGCGGCGAATTGCCGCAAGCGGCGCCCGCCGCGACGACCGCGCAAATGCAGGACGGCCGGCTGGTCATTTCGCTCGGCCGGGATTGGGGCGGCACGCTGGCGAAAATCACTGCCATGAGTTTCATTCCGTACGTCGATGGCGAGATCGAATATTCTGCCCCGCAAACGCTCCGCCGTAGCGGCGATGCGCTACAGCTATCGATGAAACCGGGCTATCAGGCGCCGACGTCGGGAACGATCCGCGGCCTGCTGCTGATCACGGAGCAGAACGGCGGCGGCACCGACCGCGTGCCGCTGGCGATAGCGGCGCGCTTCACGGCGTCGTACGCGGGCCTTGGCTTTCTAGTGATGTCGGCGATTCTTGGTGGCCTCATACTCAATTTGATGCCGTGCGTCTTTCCCGTCTTGTCGATCAAAGCCATCGGCATAGTCGAACAAGCTAAAATGGCGCCGCGCGGCGTGAGGCTCAAGGGTTTAATATTCGCCGCCGGCGTCATCGGCTCGATGTGGGCTCTCGGCGGCCTCTTGCTGGTGTTGCGCGCGGGTGGCGCGCAAATCGGCTGGGGCTTCCAGTTGCAGTCGCCGCTGTTCGTGACCATGCTGACGTACCTGTTGCTCGCCGTCGGCTTGAACCTGTCCGGCGTGTTCGAAATCGGCGGCGCTTTCGCCGGAATCGGCGACGGCCTGACGCAAGGCGAGGGCTATCGCGCGTCGTTCTTCACTGGTTTGCTGACGACGCTGGTCGCCACACCGTGCACGGCACCGTTCATGGCGCCGGCCGTCGGCGCGGCGTTGACCCAGGCGCCTATCGTCGCGTTGGTCATCTTCACCGCGCTTGGCACCGGCCTGTCGCTGCCATATCTTTTGTTGTGCTTCGCGCCCCGGCTGCGCCGCGCTCTGCCGAAGCCCGGCGCCTGGATGGAAACGCTGAAGCAGGTGTTCGCATTCCCGATGTACGCATCCGCAGCATGGTTGCTGTGGGTATTGGCGCAGCAGACGACCGCGGTCGGTCTGGGCGCGGCGCTGGCCGGCGTCGTGCTGGTCGCGCTGGCGGCATGGGCTTATCAGAAATCCAAGAGCAGCGCCGGCCGCGGCCGCGCCGCCGCGATCGCCGCAGCCGCGGCGGCGGCGCTGCTCTCGCTGTGGCTGCCGGTCAATCTCCAAGGCGCGGCGGCAGCCGCGCCAGATGCACCGTCGCGCGCCGCGGCGCGCGACTCAGACGGGTGGCAAATTTATGACCCGGCACGGGCGGCGGCGGTGCGCGCCGCCGGCAAGCCCCTGCTGATCAATTTCACGGCGAGCTGGTGCCTGACATGTCTGGTCAACGAACGCAACGCGTTCGCGGATCCAGCGGTGCAAGCGATGCTGCGAGACAAGGGCGTAACGCTGATGAAGGGCGATTGGACCAACCGAGATCCGCGGATCACGGCGGCCTTGGCCGCTTTTGGCCGTGCGGGCGTGCCCTTGTACGTCGTCTACAACGCCAAGCCCGGCTCCGATGAGCCGCTCGTGCTGCCGCAATTGCTGACGGCGCGCATCGTTCGCGACGCATTTGCGGCGCTGCCCGATCGCGGCCGTCATTAGTGTGCTTATGGCGCAGGCGGCGAACATGCTCTCGGAAGACCTCACTGTGATCCCGGTGGTCGATTTCCGCCGCCGGCGCATGGTACTGCAATGGCACGCTCACGGCGGCACCTGGACGGCCTTCGATGTGCCGCCGCCGCTCGTGCACGGCGTGGCGCTGATACGCGCGGCGCAGCCGAACATCTGCATCTACGCCCACGCGGGCCGCTTGCGGCTGCAAATCGGCGCCAATCAATATGCGTTGTCGGAGAATTCGCCGCGCATCAGCTGCGTGCTGAGCCTAGCGAATCTCGGGCTGCGGCGGCGGTTCATCGTCGAGTCCGGCTCCGGCAGCGTGCTCTACAGTCACGCGTATTGGCGCGGTCAGGGGCCGGATTTTTTCCTTTGGCTCGCGGGCAACGCCGGCGACCCGGATTGGCGCGCGGCGACCGGCCGCCGCTGGTCCGAGGGCGTGGCCTCGGCAGAGCTGCGCCCCGCTTGAAAATTCTGCGGCATCAGGCCGGCGACCTCGGCCGGTGCCAGGATGCGCCATTCGCCGGCGCCGAGCGAACCCAAATGGATGTTGATGATGCGCACTCTCTGTAGGCGTTCGACACGGTATCCCAAGGCCGAACACATGCGGCGGATCTGCCGGTTCAGCCCTTGAGTCAAGATCAAACGGAATGTGCGCGCGTCGAGTCGCGTCGCCTGGCACGGTTTGGTCATGACGCCCATGATGCGCACGCCGCTGCGGATGATCTGCAAAGTCAGGTCCGTGATCGGACGGTTGACCGTGACGAGGTATTCCTTCTCGTGCCCATTCTCGGCGCGCAGAATCTCGTTGACGATGTCACCGTCGTTCGTCAAGAGGATCAGCCCTTCGGAATCCTTGTCCAAACGCCCAATCGGGAAAATGCGCTCTGCGTGCCCAACCAGATCGACGACATTGCGGTCGACCTCGTGTGCCGAGGTCGACGTGACGCCGACCGGCTTGTTGAGCGCGATGTAGATCCGGCCCCGCTTCGGCCCGATCAATTCGCCGTCGACGCGCACATCATCGGCGGCGCCGACCTGAGTACCAAGCGCGGCTGGTGCGCCATTGCAGGTCACGCGGCCTGCCTCGATCCACTTGTCGGCCTCGCGCCGTGAACAGACGCCAGTTTCGCTGATGTATTTGTTGAGTCTCACAACCGTTTTCGATCAAGGAACTGCGCGCACTGCCGCACGAGCGCCGGCGCAGCGGCGCCGAACGGATCCGCTGAGCGTTCGGCGACGTCGATCCGCTGCGCGTTTGGCGGCAGCGGCTTGCCCCGCTCACCGGCCTCGCGCGCCTCGGCACCGATCGCGAGCACGAGACAGGGTTGCTCTACGAGCTGCCCGCGTGCCGACGCCGGCGCCTCGGTCAAAACCAGGCGGCGTACGAGCTCGGGCTTGGCGAGCGCGAGTTCCATCGCAACCAGGCAGCCGTCGCGCAATCCGAGCACGTCGATCCGCCGCAAACGCAGCTGCGCCGCGAGATCCAGAATCGCGGCCGTACCGGCGCCGACCCCGGTCGCTGTTGCTGGATCCGATTCCCCATATCCCGGCAAATCGGGCGCATACACGCAACGGCGGTCGGCGATTCCCGGCAAGAATGTGCTGAACACCCGGCTTGCGCCCGCGCCCGTGCTCGGATGCACGCAGATCAGCGTCACCTGTTCATCGAAGCCGCCTGTCGCAGGAAAGGCCGTGCGCACGTGCAATTGGCCGAATTGGCAATCGAAATATGCCCGGCGTGTCCGCACCGAGCTGTCGGTCGGCGCAGCCGGCGTCGAAGGCGCAGTCATGTCGGTCTCCCAGCTAGGCTCAGTGCGCCTCAAGAATACTCGAAGTTGACCGCTGCCTTTGCGCCGGCCAAAAAACCGGTTGCGCCCGCACGTTGTCTTTTCGCAACATGAATTTTTAAACTTCTCCGCAAGAGGGCTAGCTTCTGCGCTTCGCTGCGGCTAAAGTGTTGCAGCGACGCAATGCGGGTTTTTAGGGAAGCGAAGCGGACCAGCCAATGTCAGAGCGCCAGATGACGGCGCCACGCGAAAATGAGGCATGGGGGGAAAGTTAAGAGCCGGGCATTGCCCGGCTTTTTTCTGTCCGACGATGCCGTACGGAGCATCGGCCGGCTCACGGGACCCGGTCCCAAACACGTGACAGCGCCGCGCCGCTGTTGCCGGCTCCAATCGGCAGCACGTGCTCGAGCAAGCGTCGGCCGTCGGCCGATAGCTCATAGTGCAGGTCGAACTTCGGCCCTTCGTCGTCGGGTTGGACCTGCACGACGAGGCTCTTGCCCGACCATCCGCACACCGCAGGGGATCGGCCGCGGCGGTGGCGATGCTCGCGCCTCGCCGCTGCGCTCGCCGGCCGGTATACGTGGTCTTCGCCGTCGGAGCTGAACGCGGCGACACCGCCGGTTTGTTTGATGACGAGGTCCCGTCCCGGCCACTGCATCACTTCCGCTATCGCGGCGATCGGCAGGCGGACGGCACCGGCATCCGCCTGCGCGGCACCCTTGCTGCCGGCGGCCGCGGCTTGGTTTCGGGTGTCGTCCAGGGCCTGCAGCAAGCGCTGCGGATCGTCGCTATCGGCCGCGTCGAGGCGCCAATGTCCGGACAAATCGATGCCGCTCGGCGGCGCCACGGCGAGCTGCTCGCTCGCGCAGCCGGCGATCAGAACAGCGAGAAAAATATTGGCGAAGCGCATGCGTCGACTCCTTGCGGCGCGGGCGCCGGCAGTTCAGCGCCACTTTAACGGGAATCTCGGCTAAAAACGCCCGCCGCCGCCGGCTATGTGCGCCGCGATCAATGGTCTTGCATGGCCCGCCGGGTCCTCAACTAGAATCGCGCGCCGGTATCTGCAATCCCGCCAAGACGCGGTCCACCTCTTGTTGGGTTGCGAATTTCTCGGTCTCGCGCACGAGTTTGCGCGGCAGGTGCGGCGCCAGTAATTCGATGAACTCGTACATGTAAGCGCGCAGCAGGGCGCTGCGGCGGAAGCCGATCCAAGTCGTGTGTCCATCGAACAAATGCGCCGCATCGAGTACGACGAGATCGCTATCGGTTGCCGGATCGATCGCCACGCTTGCGATGATGCCGACGCCGAGACCGATGCGCACGTAGGTCTTGATGACGTCCGCGTCGCGCGCCGTCAGCGCGACATCCAGCGACAGACCGGCGGTTTCGAACAGTGCCGGCAGCGACGAGCGCCCCGAGAAACTGAATACATAGGTCACGATCGAATATTCGGCCAGCTTCTTCAGCGTCAATTTGCCGGCGGCGGCGAGCGGGTGGCCACGCGGCACGACGACGGCGCGGTGCCACCGGTACACCGGCAGGCGCACCAGATGCGGAAACAAGTCGTCGGATCCCGTCGCGATGGCGAAATCGACGCGGTCGCGCGCGACCAGCTCGGCGATCTGTTCGGACGTTCCCTGATGCAGGTGAAGCCGCACCTTTGGATATTTCGTTCGAAACGCGCCGATCACGCGCGGCAGCACATAGCGTGCCTGGGTGTGCGTCGTGGCGATCGACAGCGAGCCGCCGTCGGCTTTGCGCAGTTCCTGCGACGTGCGCCGTATGTTGTGCATTTCGCGCAGAATGTTGCTCGCGCGCGCGATGATTTCCTCTCCGGCGCTCGTCGTGCGCGTCAATGAGCGCCCTTCACGCTCGAACAACTGGAAGCCAAGTTCCTCCTCGAGCATTTTGAGCTGCCGGCTGACGCCTGGCTGCGAGGTATGCAATTGCCGGGCGGCAGCGGTGATATTGAGGCCGCTTTCGTGGACCGCAACGAGATAGCGCAGCTGCTGCAACTTCATGATCGAGCGCGCTCTCGGTTCGTATCCGTGATCACCGCCGGCCGCCGCGCGGCCGGCCCATGACGAATCGGCATGTCCTCATGCGCGAGAGTTCGTACCAGTCGCTGCGGTCCGCGCATATAGTTTCGGCTCCGTTTCACCCACTGAAGGCATCCGCAGGGCACCGTGGCCGATCTCCCTGACACTCTGCAGCGCCATGCGGCGCACAGTATCAAACAACTTCGTGGCGCTGTTGCGGAGTATCGAATTGTCGCGTACCCCAGCAGCCTGGGGACCGAATCGGCCGTATTGACGGATACGATTTGGACCGCGGTGCCGGAAATCGGTAACTTCACGATCGATACGCGGCGGCTGTACCCAGTAACCGGCGAGCTCGAGTCCTGGGTCGCGCACGCCGGCCGCCGGTGCCGGGAACGGCCAGACTGCCGCGAATGCGCTTCGTACCACCGCCGCTACGCGGCTGCCACGCAATGAAATACTTTCCCGTTTTCTTCGACCTGAGTGCACAACCCGTTGTGATCGTCGGCGGCGGCGAGGTCGCATTGCGCAAATTGAGTCTGCTGGAGCGCACCGGCGCCGTGATCACCGTCATCGCACCGGACGTCGCGCCGGAGCTGCGGCGACGCGCGGCCCGCGGTGCGCTGCGGCTCATCGAACGCGAATTTGTGCCGGACGACCTCGGCGCGGCGCGGCTGGTCATCGTGGCGACTTCGCGCCGCGCGGTGAACCGCTGGATCGCCAAACTTTGCGACGCGCGCCGCATTCCGGTCAACGTCGTCGACGATCGCGAAGCCTCGCGCTTCATCGTCCCGGCGATCATCGACCGGGATCCGGTCTTGGTTGCCGTCTCGACCGCAGGCACATCGCCGGTGTTGGCGCGGCGGCTGCGCGAGCGACTGGAAACGCTGATTCCGCAGCGCTTCGGCGAGTTCGCGCTGTGGCTGCGGGATCTGCGCGGGGCCGCCCGGCGGCTGCGCGGCACGCCTGAACGCCGGCGTTTCTTCGAAGCGTTGATCGACGGCGCGGCGGCGCGGCGCTTCGTCGCGGGCGATCGGCGCGGCGCAAATTCCATTGCCCTGCGGCTATTGGCGGGGAGCGCAGGCGCGAGGCCCGCGGCCGGTGAAGTGACGCTGGTCGGCGCCGGCCCTGGAGATCCGGAGCTG
>JAYTQR010000240.1:0-3097 GCA_043746615.1 Gammaproteobacteria bacterium
CCGCGGCGCTTGGCGAGTTTTACCTCCGGCTGCAGAACATTGATTTTTCGCAGCATCTGTTGCCCGGTGCCGAGGCGCTGTTGCGGGTCCTGCCGGTACCCGCCTGCGGCTGGAGCGATCTCGGCACACCGCAGCGGCTCGCCATGACGCTGCAGCGTTTGCCGCGCGCCGCGGATCCGGAGGCCGAATTGCCGCAAGCCATGGCCGGCGTGCTGAATCTCGCCGCACAACATGCGCAGCGGGGTTTGCACGTCTCCTGATTGCCCGGGACTGCGGCAGTCCGCTCAGCCGCCGCACCACGCCGCGACGCGTGCGGCCGCGGCGGCGTCGATTTTCAGGCCGAGTTTCGAGCGGCGCCACAACACGTCCTCGCTCGTTCTGGCCCACTCGTGATCCTTAAGGTATTGCAACTCGGCTTCATACAGCTGCGGTGCTATTTGCGCGCCGAGAGCGCCACCGGCGGCGTCGCTGCCGACGATGCGCTCGGTGAAACTGCCGTACGCGCGGCACAATCGGCGTATCAAGGCCGGGGGCAGGCGCGCATAGCGTGCCAGTTGGTCGCGGCTGAATGCGTCGTAATCGCCGTGCGGGACGTCGCCGCCGGGCAGCGTTGCATTGCGGGTCCAGGCGGCCGCACGCACGCCGAGGACCGGCAGAAGTTCAGCAAGCGCGTGCTCGGCGAGTTTGCGGTACGTCGTGAGCTTACCGCCGAACACGGACAACAGCGGTGCGCCGAGTGCCGGGGCATCGAGATCGAATGCATATTCGCGCGTCGCGGTCGAAGCGTCCTGCTGGCCGTCGTCATAGAGCGGCCGAACGCCGGCGTAGTGCCAGAGGACTGCGCTGCTGGCGACCGGATGGCGCAGGTAGGCGGAGACGGCCGCGCACAAATAATCGATTTCCTCGGCGTCGGCGCGTAGCCGATCCGGATCCCCGGAAAACGCAATGTCCGTCGTGCCGATCAGCGTGAAATCGCCCTCATAGGGAATCATGAACACGACGCGGCCATCGGCGTTTTGCAGCGTATAGGCCTGGTTTCCCTCATACAGGCGCGGCACGACGATGTGACTGCCCTTGACCAGACGTATGGTCCGCCGCCGCTGTGCCCCGGTGACGCGCAGCACGTCCTGCACCCAGGGTCCGGCCGCATTGACCAGCGAACGCGCCCGCACTTCGCGGCTCGCGCCGGCTTGAGAGGCGAGTTCGACGCGCCACAGGCTCCCTTCGCGCCGCGCCGAGGTCAGCGTCCAGCCGACTTCGATGCGCGCTCCACGGGCGCGCGCATCCATCGCGTTGACGACCACGAGTCGGGCGTCGTCGGCCCAGCAATCCGAGTACTCGAACGCCCGCCGGGACGAATCCTGCAATGGCAGTAATTCCACGTCCCGCCCGCGCCGCAGTGCGCGCGTGGCCGGCAACTGCTTGCGCCCGCCGATGTGATCGTAGAAGAGCAGGCCGAGCCGCAGCACCCAGCTCGGCCGCAATCCGGCGTGCAGCGGCAGCACGAAGCGTAGCGGCCAAATCAGATGGGGCGCCGCCGCGAGCAAGACTTCACGCTCCGCCAGGCTCTCGCGCACCAAACGGAACTGGTATTGTTCGAGATAGCGCAGGCCGCCGTGAATCAGCTTCGAGGACGCCGACGATGTCGCGCAGGCGAGATCCCGGCGCTCGGCGAGCAACACGGACAGGCCGCGGCCGGCGGCATCCCGCGCGATGCCGACGCCGTTGATGCCGCCGCCGACGACCAGCAGATCGACCGGCGCGAGCTCAGTATTGCCAGTACCGCCAGTACCGCCCGGATATCGCCCAGACATCGTCCACCTATGGCCCGCGTGCCGCCTCAGCCGCTGCCGGCCAGTTCCGCCAAGTGCGCGATGCGCTCGAGCGCCGGCGGGTGACTGTCGTAGAAGGCCGAATGCACTTTGTCGGGCGCCAAAGGCGACGCATTGTCCCGGTACAGCTTGACCAGTGCATCGGCGAGCCGGCGTGCATCCGCATGCCGTGCCGCGAACGCATCGGCCTGCCGCTCGTGCCGCCGCGACCACCACGACAGCACCGGCGTCGTAAAGTACGTGAAGACCGGTACCGTCAAAATGAACAGCAGCAAGGCCGCGGACGCCGACGGCGCCGGTACGCCAAGGGCGGCATAGAACGCGGGCTGGCGCGCGAGCCAGGCGAGCAGAGCGAGTCCGGCGAGCGTGAATGCCGCCGACACGAGGAGCCGCTGGCGCACGTGATGCAAGCGAAAGTGGCCGAGTTCATGCGCGAGCACGCCTTCGATTTCGGCCGGCTCGAGCCGCGCGAGCAAGGTGTCGAAAAACACGATGCGCTTGTTGCGCCCGATCCCAGTGAAATAGGCGTTGCCGTGAGCCGAGCGGCGCGAACCGTCCATGACCCACACGCCGCCGCCCGCGGCGAACCCGCAGCGCTCGAGCAGAGCCTCGAGCGACCTCTTCAGGACTTGATCATCGAGCGCCGAGAAACGGTTGAACAGTGGGGCGATGAACCGCGGGGCGGCCCAGGCGAGCCCCCAACTCGCACCCTGCCAGACTAGCCACGCGCCGATCCACCACCAGCGCCCCGCCCGCTCCATCAACGCGAGCGTCGCAAGCACGAGCGGGCCGCCGAGCAGCAATCCGAGCACGAGCACTTTGAGGCCATCGATGAGGAACAACCGCGGCGAGACGCGATTGAAGCCGAAGCGCGCCTCGACTCCGAATGTTCTCCACAACGAAAACGGCAGAGCGGTCAACTGCACCAGCAACAAAACGGCCAATACGGTCAAGGTCCCCCGCCATGGCTCCGCCCATGCGCTCCTCGCGCAGATTCCGGCGATCGCCGCGATGCCGCCGCCGACCGTCATCGCCAGCACGATCACGGCGTCGGCGAGCGTCTGCCAACGGCGGACGCGCCCACGCGCCGCCGCGTAATCGGCGGCCTTTTGATGGTCGGCGAGCGTGATCTGGGCGCGGAACGGTTCCGGTACGCGGTCGCGGTGCGCGCGCACGGCCCGCATCTGCCGCGACGCGAGCCACAGCCGCACCGCGGTCTGCGCCGCGACCGCCGCGGTGAAAATCACTGTCAACCCATGCATAGG
>JAYTQR010000241.1:0-8230 GCA_043746615.1 Gammaproteobacteria bacterium
TTCTCCTATGTCGACGGCCCGAAGACGATCGCTGCGTTTCTGCGGCACATCAAGCCGCGGCCTTACGCCTATTTGCTGTATTCGCGGCTGGGCGATCTGTACGTGGAAAAGCAGCGCTACACGGATGCCGCGGACACCTATCGCGCGTTCGTCGCGCAGGATCCGCGGCACGAAAAAGCGCCGCTGCTCGAGATGAAGGCCATCGAGGCGTATGCGCGCGGCGGCTTTCCGCAGCTCGTGCTGCAGGGCAAACAGGAGTTCGTCGATGACTACGCTTTCGGCACGCCTTATTGGCAGGGGCGGCATCCGGCGAACGAACCGAAAGTGGTCGCGCAGTTGCAGGCGAATTTGCACGACCTCGCGCAGTACTACCATGCGCTCGCGCAGAAAACCAAGGATGCCGCCGATTACCAGGCCGCCGCCAAGTGGTATCGCAGCTACTTGAGCTCCTTCCCGAACGACCCGGATGCGGCGGCGACGAATTTCCTGCTTGCCGACACGCTGCTCGAGAGCAAGGAGTACATGGAAGCCGCCCGGGAGTACGAGCACACCGCCTACGGCTATGGCCGCCACGCGCAGGCGGCGGCGGCGGGCTATGCGGCGATCGTCGCCTACGACAAGCAGGCGGCGACGCTTGCCGGCGAGCAGCAGGCGGCGGTGCGCCGGCTGAGCGTCGACAGTTCGCTGCGCTTCGCCGACACTTTTCCCGAGCATCCGCAGAGTGCGCAAGTGCTGACGCATGCGATTACCGAACTCTACCAGACCAAGGAATACGCGCGCGCGGTCACGGCGGCCGAGAAGCTGCTGGCGCGCCGCCCCGCCGTCGATGCGGCAAAGCAGCGGATCGCTTGGACGGTCATCGCGGACTCGAATTTCGCGCAAGGCGCGTTCGCCAAAGCCGAAAGGGCCTACGCAAACGTACAAGCGTCGATGTCCGCGAACGATCCGGAGCGGCCGGCGGTGGTCGAGCGTCTTGCCGCGTCGATATATAGGCAGGGCGAACAAAAGAACGCGGCCGGCGACAGCGCGGCCGCCATTGCCGATTTCCTGCGCGTAGCGCAGTTGGCGCCGACTTCGAAGATTCGCGCGAATGCCGATTTCGACGCGGCGGCGCTGTTGATTCGAGAAAAACAATGGGATCGCGCGATCAGCGTGTTGGAAGATTTCTGCCATCATTTCCCGCGGAGCCCCATGCAGGAGGAGGTGACCCGTAAACTGGCCGTCGCATACTCCGCGGCGCATCGGCCGGCCGAGGCGGCCGTCGAATTTGAAAAAATCGCCGATTCGCCCAATGAGACGCCGGAAGTGCAGCGGGAGGCGACGCTGCAAGCCGCGCAGCTGTACGACAAGGCGGGCAATACCGACAAGTCGCGCGTCATGCTCGAGGCGTTCGTCAAGCATTTCCCGCAACCGCTGAACCCGGCGATGGAGGCGCGCAACAAACTTGCCGTGATCGCCGCAAAAGCGGGCGACGCGCGCGCTGAAGACCTCTGGTTAAAGGACATCATCGCCGCCGACCGTGCCGCCGGCGCCGCACGCACCGACCGCAGCCGCGCGCTTGCGGCCGAAGCGACCTTGACGCTCGCGCTACCGGAGCGCGACGAGTTCCGGCGGATTAAGCTGGTCGCACCCCTTAAGCGTTCGCTCGCGAACAAGCGCCGAGCCATGGCGGCGGCGCTGCAGGCCTACACTCGAGCGGCCGATTATCAGGTAGTGGAAGTCACGACCGCCGCTACTTACGAAAGCGCCGAGCTGTACCAGCAGTTGAGCAAGGATCTGATGAGTTCCGAGCGCCCGCGGAATTTATCGAAGGACGAATTGGAGGAATACAACGTATTGCTTGAAGAACAGGCGATTCCGTTCGAGGACAATGCCATCAAATTGCATGAAATCAACACGGCGCGCGTCAAAGAGGGTATCTACGATCAGTGGGTGCGCAAGAGCTTTGCCGCGCTCGCGCAACTCGATCCCGCGCGCTACAACAAGGTGGAAGTCGGTGAACAGTCGGTCGACTCGATTCGTTAGCGCGGCGCTCCTCGCGCTGCTCGCCGCGTGCTCGAGCGCGCCGCCGCGCACGCTGCCGGTCGACGCCAGCGCACCCAAACCCGTGCCCGCCGTTGCGGCGGCGGCCAATGTTATCGGCGGCACCGGTGCCGCCGCCGCGGCATCCGTCCCGGTTCCCGCACCCCTGCCGGCTCCTGCACCCGTGCCGGCGCGCGCAGCGGCGCAGTTCGCGCAAGCGCTGCAATTGATGCAAGCGGGACGCAAGACCGATGCGGAACTCGGGTTCAAACAACTCGCCGTCGCCTATCCGGAATATAGCGGTCCGGAAGTCAACTTGGGCCTCCTTTACCTGCAGGACGCCCGCCTGCCGGAAGCGGCCGCAGCCTTCCGGGCGGCGCTCGCGCGCAATCCGCACAATGCCGTTGCGGCGGACGAACTCGGCATCGCGCTGCGCGAGCTCGGCAAATTCGCGGCAGCGGCGGTGGCCTATCAGCACGCGATTATCGCGAATCCGAACTATGCCCCGGCACACCTGAATCTCGGCATTCTGTACGACTTGTATCTCGGTGAGCCGCAAAAGGCGCTCGCTGAATACCAACGCTATATCGCCCTCGCCGGTGCGAACCAACAAGTGGCCGGCTGGGTCATCGAGCTGCGTAGACGGATCGGACCGCCCGCAGCGAAAAAGGAGCCAGTATGAACTCGATCCTCCAGAAGGTCGGCGTGGCGATGTTATGCGGCATCGCAGCGGGCGCCGCCGCCGCACAGGACCACGGGCCTGGCGCGGCACCCGGCGCCGCGACCCCTGCTGCGCCGGCCGTTGCCGCCACGACGGGGGCCACACGCGAGCAGTCGGCTCGCCACGGCCGGCGCGAGCGGGGTGCCGCGTCCGCCAAAAAAAGCGATCACATCGAACTCGGCACGACGACGGTGACCGGCAACCGGGAGTTGCCCAAAGTCATGTACATCGTCCCATGGAAGAAATCCGATATCGGCGACCTGGGCGGCAAGCCGCTCAATAGCCTATTGGATGAGGTGTTGGCGCCGGTCGACCGGGACGTGTTTCGGCGCCAAATTGCCTATTACCAGGCGCTCTCGTCCGCGGCGTCCCAAAACGGCGCGCACGGCGCCGGGTCGGCGACGCAGGGTGAGAAGTGAGTCATAGCCGATTTTACCGAATCTGGTTGAATCCCGACATCGGAGCAGTTGGACTTTTTTAGGAGCGCGTAGATGAACCCCATGAATTCTTTCGTTAATTTCTTCAAGGATGGCGGAGTGTTTCTCTACCCGCTCGCCTTGATTTTCGTCGTCGGCGTGTCGATCGCGATTGAGCGTTACGTGTATTTGACCCGGGAAACTCTGCGCAACCGCGGTTTGTGGGATGCCTTGGTGCCGCCGTTGGCCGCGGGGAATTTCAAACAAGTGGTCGCGCTCACGCAAAACTCGAAAGCCTCGATCGCGACGATTTTGAACTACGGCGTGGCCCGAGTCGCGAACGCCCGCCGGCGCGATGACGTCGAAAAGGCAATGGATGAGAGCCTGCTCGAAGTGATTCCGCGCATCGAAAAGCGCACGCACTATTTGTCGTCGCTCGCGAATGTGGGCCTACTGATCGGCCTGCTCGGCACGATCATGGGCTTGATCGGCGCCTTCAGCGCCGTGGCGACCGCCAATCCCGCCGACAAGGCGAATTTGCTCGCGGCTGCGATCTCGGTCGCGATGAACAACACGGCTTCCGGCCTCGCGGTAGCGATCACCTTGCTGCTCGCGCACATGTTTCTCGAATCGAAGACGACGGCGCTGATCGACAGTTTGGAGATCGCATCGGTGAAATTCTTGAATTCCATCATCGAGCGGCAATCGCAGGAAACGCCTGCCGTACCGCCCGTGCGTCCGCCCGCCGTGCCCGCCGGCGCGGCGACGGCGCGCGCCAGCATCTGAAGGTTCCCCTGACGGGAAAGGTGCTCCGACATGAAGTCAAAATCCGCGCGTCTCGTTCGGCGCAACCACGCCCGCTATCATCACGGGCGAGACGATTTGAACATCGTGCCGATGATCGACATGATGGTCATTCTGGTGTTCTTCCTGATCTTTACCGCCGTGTTTTCCAAGACCAATATTCTGCAATTGAATTTGCCGTCGAATAATCCGGCCGCAATGCCGCTGCCGCCAGGGCTCAAGCTCGAGGTGATCATTCGCCCGAACGATATTCTGGTCAACGACCGCAATTCAGGCCCGCTGCAGGACTTCGAGAACAAGGCGGGCGGCTACGATTACGGCGCGCTGTCCTTGTTCATGCGCACGGTGAAGTCGCAGTTTCCGCAGATGACCGATGCGACCGTGTTGTCCGGTCCGGACGTGCCCTATGACGCACTGGTGCAGGTCATGGACGCGGTGCGCGTCTATCAGCTGCCGGTAGCGCCGTTTTCGCAGGCGCAGCTGTTTCCTGATATTGCGGTAGGAGATGCGCCGAAATGACTCCTTACCGGATCAGGCGGCACCGGAAGCGGCAGCTCGGCGCGAATCATTTCGTGCTGGTTCCGTTCATCGACATGATGACGATTCTGGTCGTCTTCCTGTTGGCGCACACGGCCGATGTCGACATCCTGCCGAACTCGAAGAGCATCTCGATGCCGCAGTCGCTCTCGGAGCGCAAGCCGCAGCCATCGGTCGTCGTCATGGTGACCAAGGACTCGCTGTTCGTCGACGGCCGGCTGGTCGGTTCGCTCAACGCGGTCATGGCAAGTCCAGGTCCGGTGATCATGCCACTCAAGGCGGCGCTGATGGCGCAGAACGATCGGATTCTCAACGCGGCGCAGAAGATCGACATCTCCAAACGCGAGGTGACGATCATGGGCGACAAGACGACGCCCTACCGAGTCCTGAAGAAGATCATGATGACCTGCACCGAAGCCGATTACGGCAAAGTTTCGCTCGCTGTCATCGCGCGCGAGCGGGCGGCTACCTAGAATGGATGCGGCCGCCAGTTTGAACCCGCACTTCCGGCGCTACGATCTGCCGTGGTCGCCAAGCGAGGAGATGGAGCGGCGTTTCCGCGTCATCCTGCGCAATCTGGCGATCGTCTTCGCGATCTTCGCGGTGGCGATTCCGCTCCTGCCGCAGCACAAGCAGGTCGTCAACACGAACTCGCTGCCCGAACGGGTGGTGCAATTGGTCATGCAACCGCCCCCGCCGCCACCACCGCCGCCGCCGCCGAAAAAGGTCGAAAAGATGCCGGAGCATGCCAAACCGACCCCGGTGCCGAGACCGGTCAATCCACGCATCAAGGCGGCCAAGAGCGGTTTGCTCGCGAATCTCGATGAACTGGCGGCGCTGCGCGACCAGGTGGATCTGGACAAATTCGCGAAAAATCAGCCGCGAACTCACGATCCCGGCGACGTCGCGACGGTGACGCGATCGATGATCAGTTCCAAGGCCGGCAGCACCAGCGGCGGCATCTCGGCGCCGAGCAGCAGTGGTTTGGCCGCGGGTTCCGGTTCTCTGCGCGGATATACCGCGCAACGAGTGCGCAATCCGACGCTGGCGGCGAACGGCGATCGGTCGACCCGCCGCGGCGGCAGTGGCAGAGCCTCGCGCAGCGCGGACGAAGTGGCTTTGGTGTTCGACAAGAACAAGGGCGCGATCTACGCGCTGTACACGCGCGCACTGCGGCAAAACCCGGCTTTGCAGGGCAAGGTCGTCGTGGAACTGAGCATCGCGCCGTCCGGCGAGGTTACGTCCGTGCGCATCATATCGAGCGATCTGCACGACCCGGCTTTCGAGGAACAGCTGCTGGCGCGCATCCGCTTGTTCAAGTTCGCGGCGAAGGACGTTGCTCCGCTGACGACGACCAAACCAATCGACTTCTTTCCCGCCTGATGAACATCCAATCCGAAATCGAGTTCTTCAGCGACCTGGGCCTCATCGACAAGGCGCGGTTCATCCTGCGCCTGGTTTGCGAAATTGCGGACGAAGCGAAACTCGGCGGTGGCGACCCGACTGCGTTGAAATTCGCCAATGAGATCAATCAGCGGTTGGCCCGCTTCAGCTATCAAATCCTCAGTGAAGAGGTCGGCCGGCCAGCAGACGATGTCGTCATACGCATGTTGCTCGGAACCCGCGCGGACAAGAGCGCGGAGCGGATCGTGCACAATGCCTATCGGCGCACGCTCACCACTTTCGAGACGTTCGACACGACGGTCCTGTTGAACTCGCACTGATTCCGGCCGGGCGGTGCCGCAGCAGCCGGCGCGGGCGGCGAGAAATGGTGCGATCCACGGGAATAAGCTCATAATATTTGCCTTGGTATTTCCCCCAGCATTTCCCGGGGCCGCGCAACATGTATCGCCAAAACATTCAATTTCCGGTCAAGGACGCGGCCCTGCGGGAGGATGTGCATGCCTTGGGGACCACGATCGGTGCAATGCTGCGCGAACAGGGCGGCGACCAATTATTCGATTTAGTGGAAGGCGACCGGCTCGCCGCGATCCGGCGCCGCGAGGCGGGCGAGGCGGGCGAGGCGGGCGCAGCGGGCGCAGCGGGCGACGCCAATCTGCAATCGCGCACGGCCGGTCGATCGGCCGCGACCGCGACCGACCTGACGCGGGCATTTTCGACGTGGTTTCACGCCGTCAACACGGCCGAGAAAGTCCATCGCGTACGCCGGCGCCGCGAGTATCTGAACGACTCGAGCACGGCGCAACCGGGCGGCATCGCCAATTGCATCGCGCGCCTGCAGGCGGAGGGACTGTCGTTGCCGGCGATGCTGAGATTGATCGGCTCGCTGGACATTCAGCCGGTGTTCACGGCGCATCCGACCGAATCGACCCGCCGCACGTTGCTGCGCAAGCAGCAGCGCATCGCCCAGGACTTGCTCGATCGCCTGAATCCCGCGTTGACGCCCGCCGAGCTCGAAACGTTGTGGGCGCGCGTGCGCATGGAGATCACGACGATATGGCAGACCGAGGATCATCCGCGCGCAAGCTTGACGGTCGCGGACGAGCGCGAGCACGTGCTGTTTTACTTGCTCGACATTCTGTATCGGGTCGTGCCGCTGTTCTACGAGGAGATCGAAGCGGGGCTCGCTCGCGCCTACGCGGTGCCGCTCGACGGGCTCGACATCCCGTACATTCTACGGTTTGGATCCTGGGTCGGCGGCGATATGGACGGCAATGCCGACGTGCATGGCAAAACGATTCGCGAAACCCTGCAGCGGCACCGGCAGATCATCGTGTCGACGTATTTCGAGGAATGCCGCCAATTGGCGGAAAGCCTCAGTCAGAGCGCGCACCGCGTCGGTATCAGCGCCATGCTCGCCGAGCGGATCGAGAATTACGCGGCGATGCTGCCGGCGGCACAGGCGCTGACGCCGGCGCGGCACGATCGCATGCCTTACCGGGTGTTCTTCGGGCAAATCGGCGAGCGGCTCAAGGCGACCTACGAGACCCGGCCGAATGGCTTTCAGAGTCCGGCAGAATTGCTGGCCGACCTCGCGCTCGTCGCCGACAGCTTGGCGCAGCATCGCGGCCGGCACGCCGGCTACTTTCTGGTGCGTCGATTGATCCGCAGGGTGCGCACATTCGGGTTCCATCTTGCCGCATTGGACGTCACGCAGAACGCACACGTCCACGCGCAAGTGATCGCGCAAGGGCTCGGCATGCCCGAGTGGGCATCGCTGCCGGCGCCGCAACGGCTGTCGCAGCTGCGGGATCTGCTCAACAGAGACCAGGGTCCGTCGATGCAGCTCGACGCGATTGGCCGGCGCAGTTTGTCGGTGTTCGATGCAATCGGACACTCGCGGCACAAATTCGGCGCCGACTCCATCGGTCAATACATCATCAGCGGCGTGCAAGGACCGGAAGACCTGCTCGCGGTGCTGCTGCTCGCCCGCTGGGCCGACATCATCGACCGGCGCAGCGGCGAGTGCCCGCTCGACGTCGCGCCATTGCTCGAATCGATCGACTCGCTGGAAAATGCTGGGAATATACTGCGCGCGCTCCAGCTCGAGCCGGCTTATCGCAGTCACATCGCCGCGCGGGGCAACGCGCAGACGGTATTGATCGGCTATTCGGATTCAAACAAACAAGGCGGGATCGCGGCGTCGCGCTGGGCGCTGCAGGAGGCGCAAAGCCGTTTGGTCGAGGCGGCGCGCGAGACCGGCGTGAGGATCACGATATTCCACAGCCGCGGTGGCACCCCGGCGCGCGGCGGCGGGCGTACCGAACAT
>JAYTQR010000242.1:0-7131 GCA_043746615.1 Gammaproteobacteria bacterium
CAGCGGCCGCGACAGCACGATCGCGGCGTTGACCGCGGCCCTCAACTCTTCGGTCGCGATGTAACGCTCGGCACCGCGGAATTGCGCGTTCACGGATGACTCGCCGTGACTTGCAGGATTTGCATCGAGTTGGTGCCGCCGGAAACGCCGCTCAGTTCGCCTTTCGTCAGAATCACCAGATCGCCCTCCGCGACCAGATGCAGATCCAGCAACTGACGAAAGACCGAGCGGTAAAGCGCCGCCGGATCCGCACACGCGACATCGTACGCCACCGGGTAGACGCCGCGGTACAGCGTGACGCGGCCGAGCGTCGTGACCTGCCGCGTGAACGCATAGATCGGGATATCGGAGCGCACACGCGACATCCACAGGGTGGTGGAACCGGATTCGGTCAGAGCGACGATCGCCTTGACGTTCAAGTGATTCGCCGTATACATGACCGCCGCCGCAATCGCCTCGTCGGTACGCCGAAAGTCGCCTTTGTCGCGCTGCCTGATGCGCACGTGCGCGCCTTGATACTTCTCCGCGCCCATGATGATCCGCGCCATCGCCTCGACGACCTTCGCCGGATGTTTTCCGGAGGCGGTCTCGGCCGACAGCATGACCGCGTCGCTGCCCTCCATGACGGCATTGGCGACGTCCGACACCTCGGCGCGGGTCGGAATAGAATTGACGATCATCGATTCCATCATTTGCGTCGCGGTGATCACCACGCGATTCTGGTGACGCGCCTCATGAATGATCTGTTTTTGCAATCCGGCTAGTTCGGCGTAGCCCATTTCCACGCCGAGATCGCCGCGTGCGACCATGACCGCGTCGCTCGCACGAACGACTCGAACGAGATTCTTGATCGCCTCGGCGCGTTCGATTTTCGCAACCAGCAGCGCATGCCCGCCCGCTTGGCGCAAAAGCGTGCGCGCCTCTTTGAGATCCGCCGCATCGCGCGCGAACGAGATCGCCAGGTAGTCCACCCCCAGGGACGCGGCGGTGACCATGTCTTGCCGATCCTTGTCCGTCAGCGCCCCGGCCGACAAGCCGCCGCCCTGGCGGTTGATTCCCTTGTTGTTGCCGAGTTCGCCACCGACCAGCACGCGCGTTCGAATCCGCGCACCGTCGATGCTCTCGACTTGCAGGCTGATCTGTCCGTCGTTGAGCAGGAGCACATCGCCGGCGAAGACGTCTTCCGGCAGCTTCTTGTAGGCGATGCCGACCGCCTGTTCGTTGCCGGCGTCGGCGGCGAGCGACGCATCCAAGGTGAATTCGACGCCGTCGGCCAGACGCACGGAGCCTTGCACGAACCGATCGATGCGAATTTTCGGTCCCTGCAGGTCGCCGAGCACGCCGATGTAGCGGCCCGCGCGTTTGGCCTCTGCGCGGATCATTTCGACGCGACGGCGATGGTCGGCGGCTTGGCCATGCGAAAAATTCAGCCGCACGACGTCGACCCCGGCTCGCACGATTTCGGCGAGCACCGCTGGATCGTCGGTGGCGGGCCCCAAAGTGGCGACGATTTTCGTGCGCCTGAGCGCGGCGCTCATCCCGCGCGCCTCTCCAGAATCTCCACCGCGGGCAGCTTCTTGCCCTCGACGAACTCGAGGAAGGCGCCGCCGCCGGTCGAAATATAGGAAATACTCTCTTCGACATCGTATTTTTCGATCGCGGCAAGCGTATCGCCGCCGCCGGCCAGCGAAAACGCTTTGCTGCGCGCGATCGCGTTCGCCAAGGTTCGCGTGCCCTCGCCAAACTGTTCGAACTCGAAGACGCCGATCGGACCGTTCCAGATGATCGTGCCGGCCGCAGCGAGAATCTTGGCGAGGCGCTCGGAGGTATCAGGGCCGATGTCGAGGATCATTTCGTCGGCAGATACGGCCGCCGTCGGCTTGACGTCGGCTTCGGCCTTCGCGGAGAACTCCTTGGCGACGACGACATCCGTCGGCATCGGAATCTCGATGCCGCGCTGCCGCGACTGTTCCAGCAGGCGTTTGCATATGTCCAGCATGTCCGGTTCGTACAACGACTTGCCGACATTGAATCCGAGCGCCGCAAGAAACGTATTTGCGATGCCGCCGCCGACGATCAAACCGTCCACTTTCGCCAGCAGCGCTTCAAGCACCATGAGCTTCGTCGACACCTTGGATCCGGCGACGATCGCAATCAGCGGCCGCGCGGGATTCCAGAGCGCCGTTTCCAGCGCCGTCAACTCGCTGACCAGCAGCGGCCCCGCGCAGGCTATAGGCGCGAATTTCGCCACGCCGTGCGTGCTTGCCTCGGCGCGGTGCGCCGTGCCGAACGCGTCCATGACGTAAATATCGCAGAGTGCCGCCATGCTCTTCGCGAGGTCATCGGCGTCCTTCTTCTCGCCCTTGTTGAAGCGCACGTTTTCCAGCAGGACCACCGTGCCGGGCACTGCCTCGACGCCGTTCAGCCAATCGCGCTTGAGCTTTACCGGCACACCCAGCAATTCGCCCAAGCGCTTCGCGACTGGGGCGAGCGAGGCTTGCACGCTGTATTTGCCTTCTTCGGGTCTGCCGAGATGCGACATGACCAGCACGCACGCGTTTTGTTCGAGAGCAAGGCGTATCGTCGGCAGCGCGGCCCTTATGCGCGCGTCGCTGGTCACAACCCCGTCGTGTATAGGCACGTTCAGGTCTTCACGAATCAGCACACGCTTGCCGCTCAGATCGTAGCTCGTCATTTTGTTGATGTTCACGGCCTTTCTCCGTCGGGGCTTATGCAGCTTTCGACCATGCAACCATCGCATCCAGCATGCGGTTGGAAAACCCCCACTCGTTATCGTACCAGGCGCAAACTTTGACCAGCGTTCCCTCCAGCACCTTCGTCAACGTGGCGTCGTAGGTCGCGGAGGCGGGATCGTGATTGAAATCGACCGATACCAGCGGCTGGTCGTTGTACGCGATTATGCCGCGCATCGCGCCCTGCGCAGCCTGTTTGACGGCGCCGTTGATCTCATCGATGCTCGTGCTGCGCGCGGCCGTGAAGCTCAAGTCCACGAGCGAAACGTTGATTGTCGGCACGCGAATCGCGAAGCCGTCGAGTTTTCCCCTGAGTTCCGGCATCACCAGTCCGACCGCCGCCGCCGCACCGGTTTTCGTCGGAATCATCGACATCGTCGCGGACCGGGCGCGGCGCAAATCCGAGTGGTATACGTCCGTCAGCACTTGATCGTTCGTGTACGAATGAATCGTCGTCATGACGCCGGCTACAATGCCTATCTTCTCGTGCAGCACCTTGGCGAGCGGCGCCAGACAGTTCGTGGTGCACGATGCGTTGGAAATCACCGTATGGCTGGCTTTCAATATTTGGTGGTTGACCCCGTAGACGATCGTCGCGTCGACATCCTCGCCACCGGGCGCAGAAATGACGACTTTCTTCGCCCCGGCGGTCAGATGCGCGGAGGCCTTCGCCTTGCTGGTGAACAAGCCGGTGCATTCGAGCACGTACTCCACGCCGAGATCGGCCCACGGCAGTTTCGACGGATCGCGCTGCGCGACGACGCGTATCCGATCGCCGTTGACGACCATCGCATCGCCGTCGACGTGGACTTCGCCCGGAAAGCGGCCGTGCGCAGTATCGTAGCGCGTCAGGTGCGCATTGGTTTTGGCGTCGCCAAGATCGTTGATCGCGACGATATGAATCTCGGCCGTGCGTTTACTCTCGTACAATGCACGAAGTATGTTGCGGCCGATGCGCCCATAGCCGTTGATCGCCACTTTGATTGCCATTTGCCTTGCGCCCTCTTGATAAACTCGCTCGTTTGAATTGACTTTCGTCTCAACCCGCCAGCACGGCATCGATCGCCTTGATCACGTTCTCCACGGTGAAGCCGAAATGCTGGAACAGATCCTTGGCCGGCGCCGATTCGCCGTAGTGATCGATGCCGACGATCTGGCCCTTTGCTCCCACGTAGCGCCACCACGGTTCGCGCACGCCGGCCTCCACCGCCACGCGGCGCGTAACCGCATCCGGCAGCACGCTTTGCTTGTACGCGGCGTCCTGGCGTTCGAACGCGTTCGTGCTCGGCATCGAGACGAGCCGCAGACGGCGTCCCTGCGCCGAGAGCGCACGCACCGCGTCGGCCGCGATCCCGACCTCGGAACCGGTCGCAATAACGATGGCCTCCAAAGGTCCCTGGTTGTCGATCAGCACGTAGCCGCCGCGCGCGATCGCCGCGACCTGCGCGGCAGTGCGCGCTTGATGCGCCACAAGCTGGCGCGTGAACACCAGGCAGCATGCGCGCTCGCGGTTCTCGATTGCCAGCCGCCACGCGGTCGCCGTTTCGACCGCATCGCAAGGGCGCCACAGATCCAGTTGCGGCACGACCCGCAGGCTCGCCAAGTGCTCGATCGGCTGGTGCGTTGGGCCGTCCTCGCCGAGGCCGATCGAATCGTGCGTATAGACAAAAATCACGCCAAGGCGCATCAGTGCGGCCATGCGCACGGCGTTGCGCGCGTAGTCGGAGAACGTCAAGAACGTGCCGCCGTAGGCAATGAAGCCGCCGTGCGCGGCGATGCCGTTCAGGATCGCCGACATCCCGAACTCACGCACGCCGAAATGCAGGTAATTGCCGCCGGCGTCCGCCGGCGTGAGTACGACCGAATCCTTGCGCCACGTGCCGTTGGACGGCGTCAAATCGGCCGACCCGCCGATCAGTTCCGGCAGCGTCGGACCGAATGCATTAAGCGTGGACTGCGAGGATTGGCGCGTCGCCGCGGAGACTGCGTCGGACTGAGTCCTCGCGACATGAGCGTTCGCGAAGTCCGCAAAAGCGTCCGGCAATCCTCCCGCCATGCGCCGCGCGAACTGCGCGGCGAGCTGCGGGAATTCCGCCTGATAGGCCGCCCATTGCGCGCGCCATTCGCCTTCGACGCGGGCGCCCTTCTCGCGCATGTCCCACGCGGCGCAAATATCCGCGGGGATTTCGAACGGCGGCGAGGTCCAGCCGATATTCGCCCGCGTCGCCACGATTTCGTCCACGCCCACCGGTTCGCCGTGCATCGAGGCGGTGCCTTGCTTGTGCGGCGCGCCCCAGCCAATCACGGTCTTGCAGCAGATCAACGAAGGCCGGCCGCTCTCGGCTCGCGCGGCCGCGAGAGCCGCGGCGATCGCCGCGCTGTCGTGGCCATCGACGTCCGGCAGCACGTGCCAACCGTAGGCCTCGAAGCGCATCGGCGTGTTGTCGGTGAACCAGCCCTTGACTTTGCCGTCGATGGAGATGCCGTTATCGTCGTACATGACGATCAGCTTGCCGAGCTTCTGCATGCCCGCGAACGAGGCGATCTCATGCGAAATGCCTTCCATCAGACAACCATCGCCGCAAAACACGTAGGTGTGATGATCGACGATCGCGTGGCCGGGCCGGTTGAATGTCGCCGCGAGCGCCCGTTCGGCGAGCGCCATACCGACCGCATTGGCTATGCCCTGACCCAACGGCCCGGTGGTCGTCTCCACGCCCAAGCGCAGGTCACGCTCTGGATGACCCGGGGTTTTGGAGCCGAACTGCCGGAAATTGCGCAGCTCATCCATCGCCAGCGGGTATCCCGTCAAATGCAGCACTGAATACAGCAATATCGACGCGTGGCCATTCGACAACACGAATCGATCCCTGTTCCACCATTGCGGGTTGGCAGGGTTGTATTTCAGCACGTCGCGCCACAGCACCTCGGCGATGTCGGCCATACCCATCGGTGCGCCCGGATGCCCAGATTTGGCCTTCTGGACGGCGTCCATCGCCAAGGCTCTGATGGCATTAGCGAGTTGTCGGCGGGTGGGCATGTGGATCTTCTTTATAATGGACGCGGACCCGCTATTCTCCCCGATGCCATGGCCGCCAGCAACGACCGCCGATGGCGTCGGCCGAACCGCGCGAAAGCGCGACTTGGTTCGCCCTTTGCGCGGACTCGCGTCCGGGCGGCCTCGCCCACGCGTTTGCGGTCGCCTTATGTGCAGTGCGCGCGCGCGCCGCTATGATCCAGTTCACCGTCGCCGGGGGCGCGCTTTGCTAGGATTTGCCGATGTTGATTCTTCAACTCACCGATCCTCACCTGTACGGCCGCGTCGACGGCCGGCTGCGCGGCGTCGCGACCGACGCGAGCTTGCGGCGCGTACTGGACGAGGCCCTCGGCCAATTCCCCGAGTATGCGGCGCTGCTCGTCACCGGCGACCTGGTGCAAGATGACGTCGCCGGGTATTTGCGGTTTCGCAGCATCTTGGGGAATTTGGGCCGCCCCGTGCTGTGCATTCCGGGAAATCACGACGAGCCCGCCGCCATGACGCGTGAGCTTGACACGCCGCCGTTTCAGATTTGTGGCGCGCGCACGTTCGGCAACTGGCGGTTCGTGATGCTCGACAGCTACGATCCGGGTCACGTCGGCGGCCGCTTGCGGGCCGACGAGTTGGCGCGCTTGGATGCTGAGCTCGCGAACGCCGATAGCCACGCGGTCGTCTGTTTGCACCATCATCCGGTGCCGATGGGCAGCCGCTGGCTCGACTCCGTCGGGCTGGCGAACGCCGACGAGTTTTGGCGCATCATCGATGCGCACGCCAAGGTCAGAGGCGTCGTCTGGGGTCACGTGCATCAGGCGTATGACGGCCGGCGCGGCGCGGTCCGCTTGTACGCGACGCCGTCGACCGGCGCGCAGTTCTTGCCGGCGAGCGACCGCTACGCGGTCGATCTGCGCCCGCCGGGCTACCGCAGCTTCGAGTTGCACGCGGACGGCCGCATCGAGGCGCGGGTGCACTGGGTCGCAGCCGCAGCGGCGCAACAAACGGCTGTCCGCTGACGGCGCCGGCGGTGCGGCTACGCGCGCTGCGCACGAGACTCATCACCGTCGTTCTCGGCTGCCTGTCGCTGTGCGCGGCCGCCCGCGCGAATCATGCGCTGCATTGCCTGTGGGAACTGCACGGCAAACACAACACCGTGTATCTGCTCGGCTCAATTCACGTACTGCGGCCCGGTGACTACCCGCTCGGCCGGACGATCGAAGAGGCTTACGCCCACGCCGATGCACTCGTCATGGAAATCAATTTGGGCGCGGTCGATCTCGCGCAAATGCGGGCCGAAATGCTCGCGAGCGCCGCACTGCCGCCGGGCAAGACGCTCGCCGAGGTGCT
>JAYTQR010000243.1:0-2692 GCA_043746615.1 Gammaproteobacteria bacterium
CAGCACCGTAACGATCGATCAGCAACCCGTTGATGAGCGCAAGCGGAATGTTCGGCAGGCTGATGACGGCGGTCAGATCGCCGATCTGCGATTGCGTGAATCCGCGCTGGCGGAACAGCAGATCCGCGATCGGGCCGATCGCATCGGACTCGTAATAACTGCTGAAAATGGCGGTGGCCGCGAGTCCGAGCGCCCACCAGCGCAGCGCTGCAGCGCCGCGGCCGTCATCCGCAGCCGTGATTGCGGCGGTGCGGCTCACCGCAGAGGCGCGCCTTGGCCGCCGGGGACACGGCACATCATGCGGCGTGCCGGCGCGTGCGATATTTCGCCGATACTTCTACGTTATTGGACATGTCTTTTAATCGTATCCCGAGAGTCAACGTTGCGTAAACTTTACTTATTTGTTGCAACCCTTTACATAAGACCTGCACACCTCGCATGCTGCAGGCAGAAGACCGCCGCAGCTTGCGGGACCGACCAACTCGACGGAGGCTTACCATGAGCGATCACACGGGAAAATGCTTTTGCGGTGCAGTTGAATTTGCCGTGAGCGGCGCACCGGCGGCAATGGGTTTCTGCCACTGCGAGTCCTGCCGTCACTGGTCGGCCGGCCCGGTCAACGCCTTCACGCTGTGGAAACCGGAGGCTTTCAAAGTCATCAAGGGCGCGAACAACATCGGCACCTACAACAAGACGGCGAATAGTTCGCGCAAATGGTGCAAGACGTGCGGCGGCCATCTGTTTACCGATCACCCGACGATGCAACTGGTCGACGTGTATGCAGCGCTGTTGCCGACCCTCGCGTTCAAGCCGGCGCTGCACGTCTCTTATGGCGAGAAGGTGCTGAGCGTCAAGGATGGATTGCCGAAGCTCAAGGATTTCCCGAAGGACATGGGCGGCTCTGGAGTCACGCTGCCGGAGTGAGGTTTGCGGCTGCCGGCGCGCGTACATCGCGCAGACGCTGGATACAGCGGCTGAGCGCGCGCTATCCGTCGTTACCCGCGCAACCGCAGCCCCTGCGGATCGTAGATCGGCTCGAGCTTGATCGTCGCAGCGCAGAGATCGCCGAGGATGTCGATCTCGAACACCTCGCCGTCGCGCGCGAGCGCGGCCGGCACATAGCCGGCAGCGAGGCTCTTGCCGACGCAATGACCGTACGCACCAGATGTTACGTAGCCGACTGCCGCGCCATCCTTGATGATCGACTCGTAGCCGATCACATCGGCGTCCGCGGCCGCGACCTCCATGACCACGAACCGGCGCCTCGGTCCGGCCGCGCGCTCGGCGAGTGCGGCGGCACGACCGGCGAATTCGGATTTGGCGAAGTCGACGAAGCGGTCGAGCCCCGTTTCGCCCGGCGTATGGTCAGGGCGGAAGTCCTTGTTGAACGAGCCGTAGCCTTTTTCCAATCGCAGCGACGACAGCGCCCGGCCGCCGAAATGCACGAGGCCGAGCTTGCGCCCCGCGTCCCACAGATCATCATAGAGCGACGCGAAATAATCGGGCGTCGTCCAGACTTCATAACCCAATTCGCCCGTGAATCCGGCGCGCGTCAGAATTGCCGGTGCAATGCCGACCGCTGTCTCCTTGACGTGAAACAGCTTGAACGTCGACGCGGCGAGATCATCTCTGACCAGGCGCTGCAGCAGTTCCCGCGACCTGGGACCTGCGATCGAGACGCCCGCGAGCGTCGAGGCCGCCGAGCGCACGAATACGTCGGCCGGCGGCTCCGAGGCCCAGAACCAGCGCATGTGGAACTCTTCGGCAAAGCCTGAGCCCACGATCATAAAGCGGTCATCGGCGAGACACGCAATCGACAGGTCACCGACCAGCCGGCCCGCGGCATTCAGCATCGGCGCGAGCCCGAGCCGCCCGGGGCGCGGTATGCGTGCGGCAAAAACTCGATCGAGCCACGCCCGCGCCCCGCTGCCGGTGACCTCGTACTTTCCGTAGTTGGACGTCTCATACAGGCCGACGGTTTCGCGTACCGCCCGGCATTCGGCCCGCACGATCGGAAAGGCCTCCGAGCGGCGGTAGGTCGGCGTCTCCGACGGCGCGATGCCGGCGGGCGCGAACCACAAGGCGTTCTCCAGGCCGAAGTTCGCGCCCATCACCGCGCCGGCGGCCAGCAGCTTGTCGTAGATCGGTGAACGACGCAGCGGACGTGCGGCTGTCAGCTCCTCGTTGGGATAGGCGAGCCGGAAGCGCCGCGCGTAATTTTCCGGCACCTTGATGGACGTATATTTCGGCGTCGCGAACGCACCGAATCGCGCAACGTCCATCGACATGATGTCCTGGCCGGGATCGTTTTGCGCCATCCAGCGCGACAGCACGAGACCGATGCCGCCGGCCTGGCTGAATCCGGCCATGACGGCGCAAGCGACCCAGTAGTTGCGCAGGCCGCGGACCGGCCCAACCAATGGATTGCCGTCCGGCGCAAACGTGAATGGGCCGTTGATCGCCTTCTTGATGCCCACGCGCCCGAGCGCCGGGAAATGTTGGAAGCCGACCTCGAAATACGCTGCGAGCCGCTCGAAATCGTCGGGCAGAAGCTGCATCGAAAAATCCTCCGGCGTCTTTACCGGGGACCAGACGATGCCGTGGGGTTCGTACGTGCCGATCAGCGCGCCGCCGCGCTCCTGGCGCATGTAGATCTCGCCGGCGTAGTCGGTCGTATTGACGATCTCTTGGT
>JAYTQR010000244.1:0-6215 GCA_043746615.1 Gammaproteobacteria bacterium
GCTATTGCGGCCGCATCCTGCTGCATGCGCTGCCGCTCGCGCTGGTCTTGTGGTTGTTCTTTCCGCGCTTGGCCGAACCGCTGTGGCGGATCGACGCCGCCGGCCGGGGCGCCGCGACGGGTCTTGGCGAGTCGATGAGTCCCGGCGACATCGATGATCTGGCGCTCTCCGACGAGATCGCCTTTCGTGCGCACTTCATCGGTCCGGCGCCGCCGCGCGACCAGCGCTACTGGCGCGGTCCGGTGCTCGATGATTTCGACGGCCGCACCTGGCGCCGCCACGCCGGCGCCTCGGCCGCGGCACCGTTCCGCCCCTCGGGCACGGCCTACCGGTACACGCTGCATCTCGAAGCGTCCCGCTACGCTTGGGTGCTGACGCTGGATTGGCCGGTTGCCTGGAACCTGCCGCAAGCGGCGTTGACGGACGATGACGTACTACTCGAGTCCTTGCCGCTGTCATCGCCGTTCGACCTTACGGCGACCTCCTATTCAAAAATCACGCCGCTCGCGCCGCTCGGCGCCGATCAGCGCCGGGCCGACACGCGGTTGCCGGCCGGCCAGAACGTGCGCACCGCCGCCTTCGCCGTGCAACTGCGCCGCCGGCATCCGCAGGCATTGGCCTACGCCGCCGCGGTGCTCAACATGTTCCACACGCAGCCTTTTTTCTACACGCTGACGCCGCCGCCGCTTGGCGCCGATCCGGTGGATCGATTTCTGTTCGCGACGCGCAGCGGATTCTGCGGCCACTATGCGTCCGCTTTCGCCGTGCTGATGCGCGCCGCAGGCATACCGGCGCGCGTCGTGACCGGCTATTTCGGCGGTACCTTCAATCGCTATGCTGACTATTGGATCGTCCGGCAGAGCGACGCGCACGCCTGGGACGAAATCTGGATCGACGGGCGTGGCTGGCTGCGCGTCGATCCGACCGCGGCGATCGCCGCTGCGCGCGTCGACCCCAATCTGCGCGATGCACGATTCGCGGGCGATGCATTCTCGCTCGACTTGCCTCGGCATACGCCCTGGCTCGCCGATCTGCGCCTGCGGATCGATGCGCTGCGCGAGTTGTGGAGCGAGCGCATCGTGCGCTACGGCCAGGGGTCGCAACAATCTCTGCTCGCCCATTTGCTGATTCCGAACCCCAACGCCGAAAAGCTGGTGTCGGTATTGGCCGCGGCCCTCGCCCTCGCGCTCGCATGGTTGACGTGGCAAGTGCGGCGCGGGCTGCGCCCGCGGCGCGTGGACGAACCGGCGCGCGCCTATGCGCGGCTGTGCGCGAAGCTCGCGGCGGTTGGCCTGCCGCGGTGCGCGCACGAAGGAGCCGAAGCCTACGCGGCACGCGTATCGGGCCAGCGCCCGGATCTATCCGATCGGGTGGGCGCGCTGTGCCGGCAGTACAGCGATCTGCGCTACGGCGGCGGCCGGGCGGATGCCGGCACCGCCGCATTCACGGCCGCGGTGCGTGCGTTTAAGCCGCCAAAATTTCCCGCGTCCTGAGGAATTCGATTTCCGGCCAGCGCTCCTCGGTCAAACCCAGATTCACGCGAGTCGGCGCCAGATAAACCAGTTCGCCGGCATGGTCCAGGGCGAGATGGCCACGCGCCTTGTCGCGAAACTCCGCCAAGCGCTTCGGATCGGCGCTGCGCACCCAGCGTGCGAGCACGACGTTGACCGGCTCGAACACGCATTGCACGCCATACTCGTCCTGCAGACGAAACGCGACCACCTCGAACTGCAGTTGGCCGATCGCTCCCAGAATCAGCTCGTTGTTGCGCAGCGGCTTCAACAGTTGTGTCGCGCCTTCCTCGCACAGCTGCGCCAGGCCTTTTTGCAGCGCCTTCATCCGCAACGGATCCTTCAGCACGGCGCGCCGGAAAATCTCCGGAGCGAAATTCGGCACCCCGGTGAAATTGAGACGCTCGCCCTCGCTGAACGTATCGCCGATGTTGATCGTGCCATGATTGTGCAGTCCGATGATGTCGCCGGCGTACGCCTCGTCCGCCCGGCTGCGGTCGGCCGCGAGGAAAGTCAGCGCGTCGGCGACGCGGACGTCCTTGCCCTGCCGCACATGATACAAACGCATGCCCTTCACGTAGCGTCCCGAGCATAGGCGCATGAACGCGATCCGGTCGCGGTGGCCGGGATCCATGTTCGCCTGGATCTTGAAGATGAACCCGGTGAGCTTCGCTTCCTCGGCCGCGACCATCCGCTGCAGCGCCGGGCGCGGCCGCGGCCCGGGGGATTGCTCGACGAACGCACCGAGCAGTTCACGGACGCCGAAATTATTGACCGCGGATCCGAAGAAAACCGGCGTCTGCTGCGCTGCGCGGTACTGCCGCAAATCGAACTGTGGGCTCGCTCCGCGCACCAGCTCGACTTCCTCGACGAACGATGCGTACCGCTCGCCCAAGTACTCGCGCGCCTCGGCGCCGGCGAGACCGTCGATGGTTTCGTGGCTGCCGGCACGCCCCTTCGCGACCGGCACATAGAGGTAAATCCGGTCCTCGAGTAAGTGGTAGATGCCGAGTAAATCGCGCCCCATGCCGATCGGCCAAGTCACCGGCGTGCAGTCAATCCGCAGCACGCTCGCGATTTCATCGAGCAATTCGATCGGCGCGCGTCCATCGCGGTCGAGCTTGTTGACGAACGTCATGATCGGCGTGGCCCGCAAACGGCACACCTCCATCAATTTGATCGTGCGTTCCTCGACCCCCTTCGCGCAGTCGATGACCATCAAGGCGGAATCGACCGCCGTCAGCGTGCGGTAGGTATCCTCCGAGAAATCCTCGTGGCCGGGAGTGTCCAGCAAATTGACGATGCAATCGCCGTACGGAAACTGCATCACGGACGAGGTTACCGAAATGCCGCGCTGCTGCTCGAGGCGCATCCAGTCGGACGTTGCATGACGCGTCGCCTTGCGTCCCTTCACCGAGCCGGCCATTTGGATCGCGCCGCCGAACAGCAGCAACTTCTCGGTCAACGTCGTCTTGCCGGCGTCTGGATGGGAAATGATCGCAAACGTACGGCGGCGCGCGATTTCACGCGCGAATTCGGGCATCGCGGCGGTCAATGCGGGTCCCGGGTCAAGATTCGGCGCAGTACCGCGGCATCCTCGCGGCCGACCGCCGCCTGGTAATAGCCGCGCCGCACGCCGACATGTTCGAACCCCAAGGACTGATACAGCCGGCTCGCGATGATGTTGGAAGGCCGCACTTCCAAGTACGCCTCACGCATCCCGGCGCTGTGCGCCTGGCCGAGCAAATGCAGCAGCAACTTACGGGCGAGACCGCGGCCCCGATACTCATCGCGCACGCACACGTTCAAGATGTGCGCCTCGCCCGCGCCGGCCGACATGATGCCGTAGCCGGCCATCTCGCCGCCGACATCGATGATGCGGCAGACGTAGCCGACGCGCAAGCAATCCTGGAATATCCCCTCGCTCCACGGAAACTGGTAGCCCGCGCGTTCGATCGAGACGACGGCGGGCAGGTCGAGTTCGTGCATCGGTCGCAACTCCACCACGGCCTCGACCGCTTCGCGCTTGACGCTAGACACGCGCCAACACCTCGCGCGCGAACCGCAAATCTTCCCAGGATTTGCGCTTGTCCGCGGGCGTGCGTAGCAAGTAGGCCGGGTGATACGTCACGACCAGCGGCACGCGCACGGACCCGAAATGGTGAACCCGGCCGCGCAACTGCGCCAATGGCAGCGTGCTCTGCAGCAAGGACTGCGCCGCAACGCGTCCGACCGCCAGCATGATTTTCGGCTGCAGCAATTCGATCTGACGGCGCAGGTACGGCAAGCATTCGACGACTTCGCTCTGCAGCGGATCGCGATTGCCGTGGGGCCGGCATTTCAACACGTTGGCGATATACACCTGCTCGCGCGCCAAACCGATCGCCCGCAACATTGCGGTCAGCAATTGCCCGGCGCGGCCGACGAACGGCTCGCCTTGCCGGTCCTCCTCCGCACCCGGCGCCTCGCCGACGATCAGCCATTCGGCGTGACAGTCGCCGACGCCGAATACCGTCTGCGTGCGTGTGGCCGACAGCGCGCAGCGCGTGCAGGCGGCGACCTGCGTGCGCAATTCACGCCAATCCGCGCGCGCCGGATCGAACCGCGCAGCGGGCGTGGCCGGCGCAGCGAGCGTGGCCGGCGCAGCGGGCGTGGCCGGCGTGGCCGGCAGCGTGCGGGCGGGCGCCGCGCGCAACGTCCACGAATCGATCTGCATGGATTCGAGATAAGCCTTGCGCCGGACCGTGTTCATGCGTGCGTCGATGCGCCGCGTGCGCGGCGGCGCAATTTCCGGTAAACCCAGATCGACGGCGCCGACAACGCATAGCTACCGAAGAACAGCAGCAGCGTGACCGGCGGCCAGACCGCGAGCAACACGAACGCCAACGGCACGAACAGGATGTGCGTGAAGCGCACCCTGCCGCCGGCTTTCACCTGCTTGAAACTATTGAACGACAGGCGGCTGATCATCAACACGCCGGCGATGGCGGTCACGCAGAACGCGAGCAGCAGTCCCGGCAAGCCGACGTTCGTGCGATCACTTGCCAGCCAAACGAAGGCGGCCACGATTGCGGCGGCCGACGGACTCGGCAACCCCTCGAAATAATTCTTATCCTGGGTCGCGATCCGCGAATTGAAGCGCGCCAGGCGCAGCGCGGCGGCGGCGGCGTAGAAAAAACACACCAGCCAGCCCACACGCCGCCACACCGGCCCGTACTCGGCTATTCTTGCGACGCCCCATTGGTAGGTGACGATCGCCGGCGCGAGGCCGAACGAAACCATGTCCGAGAGGCTGTCGTATTCCTTGCCGAAGGCGCTCTCGGTGTGCGTCCAGCGGGCGACGCGTCCATCCAGGCCGTCGAATAGCATCGCGACGAACACCGCGATGCCGGCATTGCGAAAATTCCAATCGATCGCGGCCACGACCGCATAAAAACCGGCGAACAACGCCCCGGTCGTCAGCAGGTTCGGCAGCCAAAACACCCCCCGCCGGCGCGGCTGTCGATCGTCATCGTGATTCGCGAGATCCTCGTTCATGCGCGTCCATGATACCAGGGGGCCTGATGTAAGATGTGCGGCCATGCGCCTATCTCGATACCCGATCGCGACCCTCAAGGAAGTTCCCGCCGACGCCGAAATCATCAGCCACCGGTTGATGCTGCGAACCGGCATGATTCGCCGTTTGGCCGCCGGCCTGTACACCTGGCTGCCCCTGGGCCTGCGCACGCTGCGTAAAGTCGAGCACATCATCCGCGAGGAGATGAATCGGGCCGGCGCGCTCGAATTGTCGATGCCGACGGTGCAGCCTGCGGAACTGTGGCTGGAATCGGGCCGCTGGAGCGAGTTCGGTCCTGAGCTGCTGCGGTTCAAGGATCGCCACGACCGCGAATTCGCCTATGGTCCGACTCATGAGGAAGTCATCACCGACATCGCGCGGCGTGAGTTGCGCAGCTATAAACAGCTGCCGGTGAATTTCTATCAAATACAAACGAAGTTTCGCGATGAAATCCGGCCGCGCTTCGGCGTCATGCGGGCCCGCGAATTCCTGATGAAGGACGCCTATTCGTTTCACGCCGATGAGGCTGGCTTGGCGGCCGGCTATCAGCTCATGTTCGAGGCCTACTCGCGGATTTTCACGCGGCTCGGCTTGAAATTCCGCGCTGTGCAAGCCGACAGCGGCAGCATCGGCGGCAGCGCCTCGCAGGAGTTCCACGTGCTCGCCGATTCCGGCGAAGATGCGATCGTCTTCTCGGACAGCGATGACTACGCGGCGAATCTGGAAATGGCGGCCGCCGCGCCGCCCCCCGCGCCGCGTGGTCCGGCCCGCATGCCGCTCGCCAAGGTGGCGACGCCGCTGGCGCGCACCATCAAACAACTGTGCGATTTATTGGGCGTAGCCCCCGCACAATGCATCAAGACACTGCTGGTCGACGGCGCCGACGGCGCCGTCGTCGCGCTGATCGTGCGCGGCGATCACGAATTGAACGCGCTCAAGGCGCAGAAGCTGCCGGGCGTCGCCGCACCGCTGCGCATGGCGAGCGCCGAGCGGGTGCGCGCGGCAACCGGCGCCGAGGCGGGCTTTATCGGGCCGATCGGCTTCGCCGGCAAACTGTACGTCGATCATGCGGCGGCACAATTATCGGACTTCGTCTGCGGCGCGAACGAACCGGATCAGCATTTCACCGGCGTCAACTGGGGCCGTGA
>JAYTQR010000245.1:0-4523 GCA_043746615.1 Gammaproteobacteria bacterium
GCCGCGCACGCTCGCGGAAATCCGGTGCGACGATCGCGATCGAATGCACGCCGAGGAACAGGATCAAGCCGGCGATCAGCATGTTCATGGATGTGTCCGTCCCGTTGGTGGCTGCGTCCGCGCTGCCAAGCGCCGATCTTTATATGCCCATGGGGTGATGCGCAAGGCCGGCAATGCGCCGTGCCTGCAGGCGCAAGCTGCCGCCGAAGCCGTGCGCATCGAAGAAACGGTCGAGTTCCGCGGCGGCGGGACGGCGCGGCCGCAGATCATCGAGCGTCGCCGGCAGCGGCAGGTCGCAGACGATGCGCGTCAAGCGTCGCGACAGATAGGCGCTTTCCTCGTGGATGCGCAGTTTGGCGGCGACGCCGGCCGCGCCGCGCAGACTCAAACCGGGCACCCGGTCGAGATTCGCGTACAACTCGTCGAGCGAGCCGAACGCCGCCAGCAGCGCGACGGCCGTCTTCCGGCCGATGCCCGGTACGCCCGGAATGTTGTCGACGGCGTCGCCGGTCAACGCGAGAAAATCGGCGATGCGCTCCGGGTAGACGCCAAACCGCGGTCCAATGTCGTGATAATGGTAGCGCGCGTTGCCGCCGTAATCCCAAAACACGTCGCCGTCGCGGATCAACTGCGACAAATCCTTATCGCGCGTTATCACGATGTTGCGATAGCCCGCGGCGCGCGCGCGCACCGCAAACGTGCCGATGATGTCGTCGGCCTCATAGGCCGCACTCGCGAACTCGGCAACCCCCATGTGGCGGCAGAACTCGCGGCACAGGCCGAACTGCCGCGCAAGGTCCGCCGGCGCCGGTTCACGGTTGGCCTTATAGGCCGGGTAAAGGCCGTTGCGAAACGATATTGCATTCGTCGGGCCGTGATCGAACGCCACCGCGATGCGTTCTGGCCGCTGTTGTTCCATCAGATCGGACAAGAAGCGCGCGAATCCGTACAAGGCTTGCGTCGCGTTGCCGTCGGCGTCGACGATGTCGGGCGGCAGCGAATGATACGCGCGAAAAATGAAATAACTGGCATCGACGTGGTAAACGACGCCAGCGTGCGCGGCGCCGTTCACATCGGCCAGCGTTGGATGCGCTCGTGCAGGGGACTCGATCGCGGGAAATGCGCCAGCAGATATTCCATTTGATCGGCCAGCACGCGGCGCCCCTTCAAGTAGATGTATTCCGCGTAGGTCGGCGTGAACGGCACGGCCAATAATTGCATGCCGGCTTGTTCGGGCGTGCGCGAGGCCTTCGCGTTGTTGCAGCGCCGGCAGGCCGTGACCACGTTGCTCCAGGCGTCGTGGCCGCCGCGGCTGAACGGCGTCACATGATCGCGCGACAGTAGGCTATACGTGAATCGCGAGCCGCAATAAAGGCAGAGGTAAGCGTCGCGGCGGAACAACGTCTGGTTATTGAGCGGCGGCGTATAGGCCACGCCGCGCAGATTCCCCGGGTTGCCGGTGTGCCCCAGCGTCGCGATGATGGAATTCACGTCGACGATCGTACGCAGACCGGTCGCCGCGGACGTTCCGCCGTACAGACGGTAGAGCAGCGATCCACAGGTATAGGCCACTTGTTCGGTGTGATAGAGCCGCGCAGCTTCCCGGTAGTCGACCCACTCGAGCGGCATGCCCGACACGTCGGTGCGCAAGATTTGCTGCGACAATGGGTAGCCTCTGACGGCTGCGACCGCGTCGCTCCGCCACTCCATCAATTCGCTGACCTCGTCTGTTGCCGGCTTCATACACGGGTTAAGATAGTCGACTCCTAGGCTAAAATTCAACGTTTACGGAGATTTGCCGCATGCCTGTCGTCGTCGGCGTCGTCACGGAGAGCGCTGCCAATGAAACGCGCGTCGCCGTTGTACCGGAGATTGCCGCCAAATTGCGGGCGGCCGGCGCCACGGTGCTGATGCAAGCCGGTGCGGGTACCACCGCGCAATTTCCCGACAAATTGTACGTCGGCGTCGACTTCGCCGAGCCCATGGCGATTCTCGCGCGCTCGGACGTATTGCTGAAGGTCCAGCCGCCCAGTCTGGCGGAGGTCGGTGCGTTGAAGAGCGGAGCCGTCGCCTTGGGTTTCATGCAAGCCTATGCCCGTGCCGACATGGTGCGTGCGCTGCGCGACCGCCGCGTGACGAGTTTCGCGATGGAATTGGTGCCGCGGATCTCGCGCGCGCAATCGATGGATGCGCTGTCTTCGCAGGCGGCGGTCGCCGGCTACAAGGCCGCGTTGATCGCGGCGAATGCCCTCGAGAAGTTCATGCCGATGTTGACGACCGCGGCAGGCACGATCCGTCCGGCCTCGGTCCTCGTGATCGGCGCGGGCGTCGCCGGCCTACAGTCGATCGCCACGGCAAAGCGCCTGGGAGCGGTCGTCGAGGCCTACGACGTGCGCGCTGCGACGCGCGATCAGGTCAAATCCCTGGGCGCTAAATTCGTCGAGACTGGCGTTTGTGCGGAAGGCGCCGGCGGCTACGCCCGCGAACTCACCGACGAGGAAAAAATCAAGCAGCAGGAGGTTTTGGATGCGCGCATCGCCGCGAGCGACGCGGTGATCAGCACAGCGTCGGTGCCGGGCCGTGCGGCGCCCCGCATCATCAGCCGCGCGGTGGTCGAACGGATGCGGCCGGGTTCGGTCATCGTCGACATCGCCGCCGAGCAAGGCGGGAATTGCGAGTTGACGCGCCCCGGAACCGCGGTCGTACACGCCGGCGTCAACATTTTAGGTCCGGTCAATTTACCGGCGACCTTAGCCTATCACGCAAGCGAAATGTACTCGCGCAATCTGTTCAATTTCTTGAAGCCGGCGCTGGCCAACGGCAAACTCGTCATCGATTGGCAGGACGAAGTCTTTGCGGGCGCCGTGCTGACGCATGATGGCCAAATCAAGCACGAACCCAGCCGCAAGGCGCAGGAGGAACAGTAAATGATCGACGGCATCATCGCGCTCTATATTTTCATGCTGGCGGCGTTCACCGGTTACGAGGTCATCTCCCGCGTGCCCGTCATTTTGCACACGCCGTTGATGTCGGGGTCTAACTTCATCCACGGCATCGTGCTGGTCGGCGCGATGGTGGCGCTCGCGACGGCCGACACGACGCTGGCGCGCGTCATCGGCGTCGGCGGCGTGTTCCTCGCCGCCGGCAATGCGGTCGGCGGCTACGTCGTCACCGAACGCATGTTGCGAATGTTCGTCGCGGCCGGCCGCAAGAAGGGAAAGAGTTGATGAACGCCGCGGGAGTGACCGCGCATACGCTGACTCAATTGAGTTATCTGGTCGCCGCAGGACTGTTCATCGTCGGCCTGAAGCGCATGAGTTCGCCGCTGACCGCCGTCAGCGGCGTGCGCTGGGCGGGCGCCGGCATGCTGCTTGCGACGCTTGCGACGCTCGTATTCATGGGCGCCTCGACGTTCAACTTGATGCTGGTGATCGCCGCGGTTCTGGTCGGCGGCACGTTAGCATGGGTCAGCGGCAAACGGGTTGCGATGACCGACATGCCGCAGATGATCGCGTTGTACAACGGCATGGGCGGCGGCGCCGCGGCGGCGATCGCCGCCGTCGAACTGTACGGCGGCACGGCACAAAGCCTCGCACATTTGGCGATCGCAACAATCGGCGGTTTTATCGGCGCGGTGTCCTTCAGCGGCAGCCTGATCGCATTCGCGAAACTACAGGGGCTGATCACCAAGTCGGTGCGCTTCGGCGGCCAGAGGCTGCTCAATCTGGCTATCCTGTTGATCGCCGTCGCCGTCGGCGCCGCGGTAGTGTCCGGCCTGCACACCTACCCCGCCGCCGTATCGCTATTTTTCGTGTTCGCGCTGCTGCTCGGCGTCGCGATGACGCTGCCCATCGGCGGCGCCGACATGCCGGTCGTGATTTCTTTGTACAACGCGCTGACCGGACTCGCGGTCGGCTTCGAAGGCTTCGTACTGGACAACGCGGCGATGATCATCGCCGGCACCGTGGTCGGCGCGGCCGGCACCTTGTTGACGCAGTTGATGGCGAAAGCGATGAACCGCTCGCTTGCCAACGTATTGTTCGCAAATTTCGGCGAGATTTCGCTGTCAGGCGCGGTCGGGGCGGCCGGCGCCAGTCAAAAGCCGATCGAAGCTTCGGACGCCGGCGTCATGCTCGCGTTTTCCCAGAAAGTCATCGTCGTGCCCGGATACGGCATGGCCGTCGCACAGGCCCAGCACAAAGTGTGGGAGCTGTGTCAGCTGCTGATCGAACACGGCGTCAAGGTGCGATTCGCAATACACCCGGTCGCGGGCCGCATGCCGGGTCACATGAACGTGCTGTTGGCGGAGGCGGGTGTCCCGTACGAGCTGATAGCCGATCTCGACGAGATCAACGCGGAGTTCGACACCACCGACGTCGCCTTGATCATCGGTGCGAACGACGTCGTCAATCCGGATGCGCGTACCAACCGTCAAAGTCCGATATACGGCATGCCTATCTTGAATGCCGACAAGGCCAAGAACGTCATCGTCGTCAAACGCGGCCAGGGCCAAGGCTTCTCGG
>JAYTQR010000246.1:0-7519 GCA_043746615.1 Gammaproteobacteria bacterium
ATTCGCCGCGATGCGCAGGGCCGCGTCGAGGCGGTGGAAACGACGCGCGGTCTGATCCGTGCGCGCAAAATCGGCGTCGCGGCCGCCGGCCATACGAGCGTGGTGCTGGGTTTTGCCGGAGTGCGCCTGCCGCTCGAGAGTTATCCGCTGCAGGCATTCGTTTCCGAACCGGTCAAGCCGGTTTTTCCTTGCGTCGTCATGTCGAATACGATACACGCGTATATTTCGCAGTCGGACAAAGGCGAGTTGGTCATCGGCGCCGGCACCGACGCCTACACGTCGTATACACAGCGCGGAGCGCTGCACGTCAATACCCACACGCTCGATGCGATCTGCGAACTGTTTCCGAATTTTCGCCGCATGCGCATGCTGCGCAATTGGGGCGGAATCGTCGATGTGACGCCGGACCGCTCGCCGATCATCGCGAAAACGCCGGTCCCGGGCCTGTATGTCAACTGCGGCTGGGGCACCGGTGGCTTCAAGGCGACGCCGGGGTCCGCGCATGTGTTTGCGTGGACGATGGCCCATGATGAGCCGCATCCGATCAATGCGCCGTTCACGATCGAGCGCTTCCGCGATGGGTATTTGATCGACGAGGCCGCGGCCGCCGCCGTCGCCCATTGAACGAGGAATGCGATGCTGCTGATTGAATGCCCGTATTGCGGCCAGCGTGCGGAAATCGAATTCACCTATGGCGGTCAAGCGCATTTGACGCGGCCCGCGCGCCCGAGCGAGCTCGACGATCAGGCGTGGGCCGACTTCCTGTACATGCGTGCGAATACGCAGGGCATGTACGCCGAGCGTTGGCGGCATGCGCGCGGCTGCGGGCGGTTTTTCAACGCGCTCCGGGACACGACGACCGACCATTTCTTGGCGACCTATAAGACGGGCGAGCCGCGGCCGCCACCTGCCTCGGTATCGACGCCGCGCGGAGGCGCCGAGTGACCAGCTGGCGCACGCCGGCGGGCGGCCGCATCGATCGCGCGAAGCGCTGCCAATTTCGCTTCGATGGGGCGAGCTTCGTCGGCGTGGCCGGCGACACGCTCGCCTCCGCGCTGCTCGCGAATGGCGTGCACCTCGTCGGCCGGTCGTTCAAGTACCACCGGCCGCGCGGGATTCTGGCGGCCGGCGCCGAAGAACCGAACGGCCTCGTCAGCGTCAGCCGCGATGCGGCGCGCACCACGCCGAATCTGCGCGTGACGCAAGTCGAGCTGTACGACGGCTTGACGGCAGTCAGTCAAAACCGCTGGCCCAGCCTGCGGTGCGACGCCGGGCGGATCAACGATTGGTTGTCGCGGTTCTTCCCGGCCGGGTTCTACTACAAGACGTTCATGTGGCCGCGAAGCGCGTGGAAGTCGCTGTACGAACCGCTGATCCGCCGCGCCGCCGGGCTCGGCGTCGCGCCGTCGGCCGCCGATCCGGAACGCTATGCGCAACGCTACGCCCATTGCGACGTGCTGGTCATCGGCGCGGGGCCGGCGGGCTTGGCCGCGGCGCTGGCGGCGGCCGAAGACGGTGCGCGCGTGATCCTTTGCGATGAGCAGTCGGAATTCGGCGGCAGTTTGCTGGCCGATGCCGGCACGCTGATCGACGGCGGCAGCGCGCTCGCGTGGGCGCTGGCGGCGGCGGCGACCCTCGCGCGCAATCCCAAGGTCACGCTGCTGCCGCGCACGACCGCCTTCGGCTATTTTCCGCATAACTTCGTCGGCCTCGACCAGCGCTTGAGCGATCATCTCGCGAATCCGGACCCTGAACTTGCACGCGAGCGCCTCTGGCAGGTGCGCGCCCGCCGGGTGGTGCTCGCCACCGGCGCGATCGAGCGGCCGCTGGTCTTCCCCGGCAACGATCGGCCCGGCATCATGCTGGCGGGCGCCGCCCGTAACTACTTGAACCGCTACGGCGTGCGCGTCGGGGCACGTGCCGTGCTGGTCACCGCGGACGACGCAGCCTACCAAGCCGCGCTCGATTTGCATGCGGCCGGCGTCGCGATCGTGGCGATCGCCGATCTGCGCGTGCACGCGTCGGGCGCGCTGCCCGGCGCCGCGCGCCGGGCCGGGATCGAGGTCATTTCAGCGGCGACCGTGCTTGGTACCTCGGGCGATCTGCGGGTGCGCGAAATCGCCTTGGCGAGCGTCGATGCGGCCGGCAAGATCGACCATGCGCGCACGCTGCGCTGTGATGTCGTGTTGCTGTCCGGCGGCTACACGCCGAGCGTGCACCTGTTCTCGCAATCGCGCGGCAAGCTTGCGTGGAGCGAGACGCTGCAGGCGTTCATTCCGGACCGTTCGGCCGAGGCGGAGCGTTCGGCCGGCGCCTGCCGCGGCCTCTATGATCTTGCCGCCGTTCTCGATGATGGCTATGCGGCCGGCGCCGCCGCCGCGCCAGCGGCGAGCGGTAAGGAGCGCCGCGCTGCGGTGCAGACGCTCGCCGCCGGTAGCGACGCCTACCTCGGCGCGCTGCCCGCGGCGTCGCGGGCGAGTTCGGACAAGGCGTTCGTTGATTGGCAGCACGATGTGACGACCAAGGACCTCGCTCTCGCGGCGCGCGAGGGCTTCCGCTCAATCGAACACGTCAAGCGCTACACGACCACCGGCATGGCGACCGATCAGGGTAAGACGTCGAATCTGAACGCGCTCGCGATCGTCGCGAAGTCTCTCGACGTGCCGATTCCACAAATCGGCCTCACGGCCTTTCGAATGCCGTACACGCCGACGAGCTTCGGCAGCTTCGCCGGCGCTTCGCGCGGCGACTTGTTCGATCCGGTGCGCAAGACGCCGATGCACGCTTGGGCCGAGGCCCGGGGCGCGGTGTTCGAGAACGTCGGTTTGTGGAAACGCGCGCGCTATTTTCCGCGTGCCGGCGAAGATCTGCATGCGGCGGTGGCGCGCGAATGCTGCGCCGTGCGCGCCGGCTGCGGCCTGTTCGATGCATCGACACTCGGCAAGATCGAGGTCGTCGGCGCCGGCGCGGCGGAATTTCTCGACCGGATGTACGTCAACAGCTGGTCGAATCTCGGCGTCGGCCGTGCCCGTTACGGCATTTTGTGCCGCGACGACGGCTTCATCTACGATGACGGCGTGGTCGTGCGCCTCGCGCCGGACCGCTTCCACGTAACGACGACGACCGGCGGCGCGCCGCGCGTGCTCGCGATGCTGGAAGACTACCGGCAAACCGAATGGCCGCAGCTCGAGGTTTGGCTCACGTCGACGACCGAACAATGGGCGGTCATCGCCGTTCAGGGGCCCCACTCGCGCCGCGTGCTCGAAGGACTCGTCGAGGGAGTCGACCTCGGTGCGGCCGCGCTGGCGCACATGAGCGTCGCGCATGGACGTATTTGCGGGGTGCCGATGCTGCTGATGCGCGTCAGCTTCACCGGCGAATTGGGGTTCGAGATCAACGTACCCGCCGACTACGGGTCGGCCGTCTGGGAGGCGGTGCATGCCGCAGGCGAAGCGCACGGCATCACGCCGTACGGCACTGAAACGATGCATGTGCTGCGCGCCGAGAAAGGCTACATCATCGTCGGGCAAGACACCGACGGCACCGTCACGCCGGAGGATGCGGGGCTCGGTTGGGCGATCGGCAAGACCAAACCGGACTTCGTCGGCAAACGATCGCTGCAGCGGACTTCGATGACCGCTGCAACGCGCAAGCAACTGGTCGGCTTGCAGTCGCGCGACGGCAAGACCGTGCTCGAGGAAGGTGCGCAGTTGTGCGCGAGCGCCGGGCAAAGCCCGCCGATGCGGCTGATCGGTCACGTGACATCGGCGTATTACAGCGCCGTGCTCGAGAGGCCGATCGCGCTCGCTCTGGTCGCAGGCGGCCGCAGCCTTGCCGGCGAGACGATCTACGTGCCGATGCCGAACGGCGACATCGAGGTCGAAGTGGCCGCGCCGGTGTTCTACGATGCCAGAGGAGCGCGCCTCAATGCTTGATACCGCGGCACTCGGCGGCTCGGCGCGGCGCACGCCCCCGGCGGTCATTGCCGCAGAGTGGCTGACGCCGCTCGCGCCGGCGACGCGCCTGATTTTTTGGGGCGCGGCGGCCGCGCGCGCCGCCGCGGCGCAGACCTTTGGCGTGCCCTTCTGCGAACAAGTCTGCCGCGCACGGACGCAAGGGCCGCGCGCCGTATTATGGCTGGGCCCGGACGAATACTTGCTGATCGCGCCCGCCGCCGAACCCGCCACGATGATCGGCGCGCAGTTGACGGCCGCGCTCGGCGGGATTTCACATGCCCTCGTCGACGTCAGCCACCGGCAGACTGCAGTCGAAATCCACGGACCGCACGCGCAAGCGCTGTTGGCTGGCGGGTGTCCGCTGGATGTCGACCCGGCGGAATTTCCGGTCGACGCCTGCACGCGCACGGTGTTCGCGAAGGCCGAGATCGTCCTGTGGCGTACCGGCGCCGAGACCTTTCGCCTCGAGTGCTGGCGGTCGTACAGCGATTACGTGACACTCTTGCTCCACGAAATCGCTCGGGACTATCGCTGATACCGCCATCGCGGGATCCGATGACCAGGTGTAAGCCGTGTTCGACGCCTATCGCCAGTTGACGCGCGCGCAGCGCAACGCTTTTCTTGCAGCGCTCGCCGGCTGGTCGCTGGATGCGTTCGATTTCTTCATCTTCATTTTCTCGTTGAAGGCGATCGCCGCAGACTTTCATACCGAGGTCAAATCGGTCGCGGAAGGTATCTTTTTGACTCTGGCGTTCCGCCCGCTCGGCGCTCTTGCGTACGGTTGGCTCGCGGAGAAATACGGCCGCCGCCCGGTGCTGATGCTCAATGTCGTCAGCTATTCGCTCTGCGAACTGGCGAGCGCATTCGCGCCGAACTTGAGCGCCCTGCTCGCCCTGCGCGCCTTGTTCGGCTTTGCGATGGGCGGCGAGTGGGGCGTCGGCGCGGCGCTCGCGCTGGAGACGTTGCCGGTCAAGGGCCGCGGATTCTTCTCGGGTCTGCTGCAGGAAGGCTATGTGATCGGATATTTGTTGGCATCCGTCGTGTTCGCTTACCTGTTCGTGCATGTCGGCTGGCGCGGCATGTTCATGATCGGCGCCGCTCCGGCCGTATTGGTGCTTTTTATCCGCAGCAAGGTCGAGGAATCACCGGTGTGGGCGGCCGGCGCCGCGGCGCCGCGCGCATCGCCAGCCGAATTTTACGCGGCGCTGAAGCATTACCTGCCGACGTTGTTGTTTCTCGTGCTGTTGATGGCGTTCTTCAACGCTTTCTCGCACGGCACGCAAGATCTGTATCCGACCTTCCTGCAGCTGCAGCACGGCTTCTCGGCCGTAACGACCGGCACGATCGCGATCGCCATGAATATCGGCGCGCTCGCCGGCGGCATCGTCTTCGGCAGCCTGTCGGAGCGCACCGGCCGCAAAAGCGCTATCACGCTGGCCGCGGCGCTTGCCGTGCCGATGATTCCACTGTGGGCGTACTCGCATACCGCCGTGATGTTCGCGTGCGGCGGCTTTCTGATGCAATTCATGGTGCAGGGCGCCTGGGGCGTCGTACCGGCATACCTCAACGAATTATCGCCACCGACGGTGCGCGCGATACTGCCGGGCTTCGCCTATCAACTCGGCAATCTGGCGATGTCGAAGATGGGTCCGTTCCAGGCCGCGATGGCGCAGACGCATGGCGGCAACTATGCGTTGGTCCTGTCCTTAACCGCGGGCCTCGCCGCGATCGGGTTGATTGTCGTCACGGCACTCGGCAAGAATGTGCGGCCGGCCGCCCTGCGCAATGCCGTTGCGGGCGAGGTGGCGGACTGATTCCGCGCTACAGAATTAGCGCGGCTTTTTCGCCGCTTCCTCGAGGTTGCCGACCTGCTGCTGCGTTTTCCCCGCGAGCTGCTTCTTCAAGCCCTTCACCTGTTGCCCCGGCTTTCCGGTCCATTTGCCGACCGTTTCCTGCACCTTGCCGCCGAAATCCTTCGCGGCGCCTTTCACCTGATCCTTGTTCACCCGTACTCTCCTCGATGGTTCGTATGATCAGCACTTTAGCGGCTGCACCTTAACGTCGGAGCGACGCTGGGGTCGGTTCGCTCACTCACATAGCCTCGAGGTTTCGCCAGGGGTGGCTGCGCGCCGTTGTGCAAAGTGTTCGGTACCACACGGAACTGCGGCGCGCCGCAGCATTAGCATTATGCTGGCGCGTGCCGTGTCAGACTCTGGGAGTACACCTGAATCGTGCGAAAGTCGAAGTCGCGTTTTAGCAATGCCGTGTTGTTCAGTTCGGTTGGATTTGATTCGAGTCCGCAGCCGATCAGAGCCGATTGGGTGTTGGACGGCGATCCCGTTTCGCGCTGCAAAGTCCTCTTTAGTAGCGCCGATGGCTGTGCGAGCACCGTGATTTGGGATTGCACGGCCGGGCGCTTCAATTGGTTTTACGCATGCGATGAAACCGTCTGCGTGCTGGAGGGCGACGTCATCGTGACGGATCAGCGCGGCGTCGCGAGACGCGTGACCGCCGGCGGCAAGGTGTATTTCCCGGCGGGTTCACGCGCCGAATGGTACGTCGAGAGCTACGTCCGCAAAGTGGCTTTTTTACGCACGCCGCTGCCGAGGCCGGTCCAGTTCGCCTACAAGTTCATGCGCCGGCTGAAGCGCATCGCCACTTTCGATGCGCGCGAGGCCTCGGTGCCGGCGGTGATGCAGAATAGCCTCGACGGCGGTTTCGATGAATGAGCAGCGGGTTGAGTCATCGTTGATCGCCGCCGCCGGCCTTTCAGGTTCGGCGCCGGTCCAAAATCTCCAAGCTGATGAGCCGTGCAATCATGACGGCCGGATACAATTGGCCAAACAACGCTTCGGACGTGGCGAGGGCTCGCGCGATCGGGCTGATCGGCAAGATGTCGCCGTACCCCAGTGTGGTCAAGGTCACGAAGCTGAAATAGCGGAAGATCCCCACGCGCGCGGCGGCGGTCGCATCATAGGGAGCGACCCGAAAGGCGGCATGGTCGAGCAAGCCGACGATGTCGTACGCATAGGCCCATGCCAGACCCACGAGTAGGTACACGCAAATCGCGCCTTGTACGCGGTGCACCGTGACGATGCCGGGACGAAATACTCGGAGGGTTACGATCACCGCCAGAATCAGCACGAACGCAAGGCGCAGCAGATTGTCGAGGACCCACAGCGATGGGTCATGGCTATAATGCGCGACCCAGTCCAAGGCGATGCCGGAGGCCGCCAGCAGCACGACGATAATGACGATGATCGGCCGGCCGGAAACGACGACGACTCCAGTGATCGTCAACACGGCAAGAAAAATCAGCATGCTCTCCGAACTGATGATTGCGCTGCTCGCCAGCGGCGTAAACACGAACAAAGTCAGTATGACCATCGCCAGCAACGCAGTCAGGCTGTATTCGCGCTCCCAGAATTTGAGACGTTGCGCTAATCGCGACGATAGGGGCGGGAAGGACATGACTCTCCGTTGCAATCTGCCGTGGTTGCGAGAACAGCGGCGTTCGCGCAGCCGCCTCCGGACAGACCGGGCGCGTCGCGGATCGTTCCCGT
>JAYTQR010000247.1:0-1980 GCA_043746615.1 Gammaproteobacteria bacterium
CCAAATCAACAGGGTGAAAGCATGAACGAGGCGGATTCAAACCAAGTCCAGAACGGAATCGCACTGCGGCGAAAATGAGTTTTTCAGCAGCCTGCTAGCGCAAAGATCGGCGGCATGATTCAAGCTGCCGATGGAGAGCTTGGACGTTGCCTCGCTTGGAGCTTTGTCGGCGGACGACCTTCGCGGCCTGATTGTTCGGCTTGCGGCGGAACTGAGCGCGTTGTGCGTGATGGTGGTCGGGCTTGAAGGCCGGATTGGCGAGCTTCAGGATGAAAACACCACGGTGCGTGAGCAGGCGGCCGCGCTGGCGGCGGAAAACCGGACGCTGAAGGACGAGGTCGCGCGTCTGAAGGAGCTTCCTCGCCGGCCTCCAGACAGGCCTTCAGGCATGGAGCAATCGACCGGGGCTGGGCAGATCGCCAAGAAGAAGTCTCGCTCACGGTGCCGGCGCGGCGCGACGTTGCCGCGGATTGCGATCACGCAGGAGGTCGTGCTGCGGGCGGCGGCGCCGGCCGGTTCGCGGTTCAAGGGCTACGACGACATCGTCGTGCAGGACCTCGATTTGCGGGCGCAAGCGACGCGATATCGGCGCGAACGTTGGACGACGCCGTCGGGCGAGACGGTGAGCGGCGCCCTGCCGACGGGGATCGTGGGCGGGTTCGGTCCCGACCTTCAGCGGTTCATCCTGGCGCTCCACATCCAGGGCCAGGTGACGACGGAGCGGCTGACGGCGCTGCTGAACGGCATGGGCGTGGTGATCTCCAAGCGCCAAGTCGTCCGGCTATTGGCCAAGTGCGCGCAGAAGTTCGTGGCTGAAGAGGCGCAGGTTCTGCGCGCCGGCTTGGCGACCGCGCCCTGGATCACGGTCGATGACACGAGCGCGCGGCATGCGCGATGCGACGGATACACGACGCAAATTGGCGATGACCGCTTCACGGCGTTCCGGACAGCTGCGTCCAAGTCGCGGGCGAACTTTCTGTCGATCTTGCGGGCCGGGTCGAGCCTCTACGTCCTCAACGCCGCCGCTCTCGACTACATGCGCCGGCGCGGCCTGCCGGAGGCGACGCTCGCGGCGCTTGAGCGCGCCGGACAGACTGAGTTCGCCGATGCGGCAACGTTCAACGCGCACCTGGAGGCGCTTGGCCTGGCCGACCGAGCCGTGACGCCCGATCCCGTCGCCGTGGCGACCGAGGGCGCCTTGTGGGGCGCTATCCGTCATCTGGGGTTGCTGGAAGGCACGGTCGTGGTCTCGGACGGCGCAGGTCAGTTCCGCGTCGGCGATCATGCGGCGTGTTGGGTCCATGCGGAGCGGCTCGTCCACAAACTGATCCCTGTCAACGATATTCAACGCCGCGCCGTCGAGGTCGCGCGGCAGTTGATCTGGTGGTTCTATTCCGACCTGAAAGCCTACCGGCTCGCGCCGCACCCGAAACGGGCGGCGGCGATGCGCGCGCGGTTCGACCGCATCTTCTCCCGCGTCACCGGCTTCGCGCTGCTCGACCAGTTGTTGCGTCGTCTGCGCAGGCGCAAGGCTGACCTGTTGCGCGTCTTAAACAGCCCCGAAATCCCGCTCCACACCAACGGTTCGGAAAACGACATCCGCGCGGTCGTCACCAAGCGCAAGATCTCAGGCGGGACCATCAGCGAGGCCGGCCGCCAAGCTCGCGACGTCCTGCTCGGGCTGATGAAGACATGCCGAAAGCTCGGCGTTTCGTTCTTCGAATACCTCGGATGCCGCCTCCGCGTCCAAACCGCTCGACCTATTCCGCCGCTCGAACACCTCGTCAGCGCCGCAGTCCGATCAGCGGCCCGGTAATTTGCCCCAATTACAGACGCGATTGTCGTTGCCGACCTGGCGCTCCTCCTGCACGCAGAGCCCTTCGTCGAGATCGACGCCGGGGATCGCCACGAACCCCGTTCCTGGTTGCTCGGCGGGAACCGCAAACCGCGCGTTGTGGGCCGGGATATAGACATCGCGCA
>JAYTQR010000248.1:0-2384 GCA_043746615.1 Gammaproteobacteria bacterium
TCGCCGGCGGCAGCTACCAGATCCGTATCGACGCGCTGCCGCTTCTCGGCCCTCCAGTCGCCGACGGCTGGCTGATATTGGATGTGCGTTAGACCAGGACGTCCGTTAGCGGCGCGCCGGCCGGACGGCGACCGGCACCGCTAGTCTTCGCGCAAGCTCGCGATCGGCGGCGTGCTGACGACCCGTCGTGTCGCCAGCGTACCGCTGACGCCGACGAGCAACGTTCCGCAAATGAGTCCCGTCAACCAAACCCAGGGATCCGGCGCATAGTCGAGCGAGAACAAGCGGCGCGCCAGCACCCACCCGATGAGTGTGGCGCCGACGGCCGCCAAAGTGCCGGAAAGAAAACCCAACGCGGAGAACTCCGCGGCCACGCCCTGAAGCACGGTCAGGCGGCTCGCGCCGAGCGTCCGCAGTACTGCGCTTTCATAACGCCGCTCGTCGCGCGTCGACTGGACCGCCGCGAGCAGCACCACGACGCCGGCGGCCAGCGTGAACAGAAATACGTACTGCACGGCGAGCGAAGCACGGTCCATGATGTCGCGTATCTGCTTGAGAATGGCGTCGACGTCGAACACGGAAACCGTCGGAAACTCACGCACCAACGGCACGAGCTGCGGTCGTTGGTCCGGTTTCAAGAACACGCTGGTCATGTACGTGCCCGCCGCTCCATCGAGCAGGCCCGGCGGGAACACCAGGAAGAAATTCGGCCGGAAGCTGTCCCAGCGTACCTTGCGGATGCTGGCGACTTCGACGGTGAGCGTTTCGCCGGCGACGTCGAAACTCAGATGATCGCCCAATTTCAAGTGCAGCGCGTCCCGGTACTCGGTCGAAATCGACACCAGCGGCCTGCCGAATTCAGCGCGCGTCCACCAGCGGCCGGCGACCAACTGATTGTCCGGCATCAATTGCGCGGACCATGTCAAATTCTGCTCGCGATCCGCAAAGCGGCGGCCGCGGTCGCTGCTGAAATGCAGCGCGCCGACGGGCGCGGCATCGATTTTCGTTATGCGCGCGCGAATCATCGGGAACATTTCCGGCTGACCCATGCCATGCGCGCCGAGAAATTGCCGCAACGGCTGCACTTCCTGCGGCCGGACGTTGATCAGGAAATTGTTCGGCACGTCGCTGCCGAGGCTGCGGCGCCAATCAGCGAGCAGGTCGCCGCGCACGACCGCAAGCAGCAACAGCACCATCAACCCCAAGCCGAAGGCGACGACTTGAACGACGCTCGCGGTGCCGCGCCGCGACACGTTCGCCAGACCGTAGCGCCAGGCCACGCCGACGCCACCGCGCAAGCGGCCCGTCAAGCGCACCAGGCCATAGCCTGCAAGCGTCAATGCCAAGCCGACCGCGAAGACGCCGACGAGGACGCTGCCGACCAGCTGCGCATCGCGAACCAGAATCCACAGGATCGCGGCGAGGGCGCCAAGCGCGAGCACGTAGGCGAAGCCGTGCCGCAGCGGCGGCGGATCGGCCGTTTTGCGCAGCACGCGCGACGGCGGTGTGCTCTTCAACTGCAGCAGCGGCGGCAGCGCAAATCCGATCAACATCGCCATCACCGTGACGAAGGCGAGCGGCACGGGCGCCGCCGATGCCGGCGGCAGGGCGCCGCGAATCAAATCGCGCAGCAGCCACGCAATGCCTGATTGAGCCAAGAAGCCGAGCAGCGAGCCGCCGGCCACCGCCGCGACCGCCAGCAAGCTCAATTCCACGATCGATATCCCCAGCACGAATCCCTGCGCCGCGCCCATGCATTTCATCAGCGCGACCGTCTCGATGTGCCGGCTCGCATACCGCCGGGCGCCCATCGCCACGGCGACCGCGCTCAGCAAGACGGAGGCCAGACTCGCCAGATTCAAGAACCGGCTCGCGCGCTCGATCGCGGCATTCAACTGGCGGCTGGTATCGCCGACTTCGCGCAGCCGCTCGCTCGGGCCCTTGTTTGCGCGCAGAAAGCGCCGAAATTCGTTGACGGCGCCGGGCGCACCCGCGAACAACCCCGCGTAGGTGACGCGGCTGCCGGGTTGAATCAACTGGGTCGCCGCGACGTCTGCGGCGTTCATCAATATTGCCGGCGCGAGATTGACGAAGCTTGTGCCCTGGTCGGGCCTGTAGGCCAGCACCGCGGCGACACGGAAAGACCCCGCGCCAATTTTCATCGAGGCGCCAATCGGCAGGTTCAGCTCGGCGATGATGCGCGCATCGAGCCACGCTTCGCCGCGCGCCGGCAAGTGATCGATCGGTCGCGACGCGCCGAACGGCGCGTCGGCAATGCGCACGCGGCCGCGCAAAGGATATCCCGCCGTCACCGCGTTGATCGCCGCGAGCTGGCTGCGGTCGCCACTGAAGATCGCCGTCGGAAACGACCATACTTGCGCCGT
>JAYTQR010000249.1:0-2192 GCA_043746615.1 Gammaproteobacteria bacterium
TCCGTACTAAAACCGCAGGTATCGGTAGGCATCCCAGGCGGTCTTGATGATCAAGGCCGCGACGACGACGACGAAGACACGGCGCACGAAGCGGCTGCCGCGCGTCATTGCTGTGCGCGCGCCGACGATACTGCCGGTGATGTTGCAGGAACCAAGCGCCAGCGCGAGCGGCCAGCGCACGTGGCCGAGCGCCGCGAAAAAGACCAGCGCGCCGGCATTGGTGGCGATGTTGATCAGGCGGGCGCTTGCGGCGGCGTTCAAGAAGTCGAAGCCGTACACGCGTACGAATAGCAATATCAGAAAGATGCCGGTGCCGGGCCCGAAAAATCCGTCATAAAAGCCGATCGCGGCGATGCCGGCCAAGGCCGCCGCGCCGCGGCGGCGCGACATAACGATCGGCCGATGCGTGGCACCCAGGTCTTTGCGGCTGACGACATGCGCCAGCACTGCGGCCAGGATCAACGGCACCACGCAGTGGAACGCGGCCGGCGACATCGCGCTCGCAAGGCTCGCGCCGCATAGCGCAGCCGGAAAAGCCACCGCGGCGGCCGGCAACAGCGTGCGCCAGGAGATGCTTACTGAGCGCGAATAGCGCGCGAACGCACTCGAGGTGCCGAGGATGCTCGCGAGCTTGTTGGTGCCGAGCAGCAGCGCCGGCGCGGTCGCCGGGTAGCTCGCCAGCAGGGCCGGCACCTGAATGAGGCCGCCGCCGCCGACCATCGCATCGATGAAGCCGGCGAGTCCCGCGGCGGCCAGCACGACAAGGAGGCTGACGATATCCCCGCCTAACGTGACGTTTGCCAGGGTGCGGCGTCGTGGATCTCGCGCAGGGTCGGTGACGCGCCGCCCGCATCGAACCATTGTTCGATCAATCGGAACGAGATGGATGGGGTCGGCGGCAAGCGTACGTTGCCGGCGGCGACGTCGGCGCGCGTGAACCAGCCCGCGTCCTCGAGTTCCTGGTCGTTGCAGCGCACTTCGGTCGAGACCGCGCGCGCGGTAAAACCCAGCATCAACGATGCTGGAAACGGCCATGGCTGGGAGGAGTGGTACTCGATGGCATCGATGATGATCCCGGTCTCCTCGAATACTTCCCGCGCGACGGCATCTTCGAGCGATTCTCCCGGTTCGACGAAGCCGGCGATCGTCGAATAGCGGCCGGCCGGCCATGCCGCTTGCCGGCCGAGCAGAGCGCGATCCGCAGCGCTGACCAAGACGATGATCGCGGGGTCGATGCGCGGGAAATGCTCGGTGCGGCAGGAGGTGTTGCGGCAGATCAGCGCATGCCCGCTGCGCGACGCCAAGGTCGGCGCGCCGCAGCTGCCGCAGAAGCGATGGCGCCGCCGCCAGGAGATCATCGCCCGGGCATAGGCCAGCAGCCCGGCATCCGCCTGCGGCAAATCCGGCGCGATCAATCGTAAATCCTCGAAGCGTGCGCCGGGCAACAACTGCGGCGGCTCGAGGCAGTCGATCTCGAACGCGAAGCAATAGTGATCGCCAAAGCGGCCGAGCAGAATCAATTCGTCTGCGTTGAGGCGCTCCGGCGGCAGCCGCTGCAACTCCAGCAACGCCGCGCGCGGCGCGCTGCCCTCGAAGATCAGATTGCGCGAGTTCCAGATCGGCACTGCCCGGCTCCCCGGGTCAAAGAGCACGGCGGCGAACCATGCCGGATCTTGGCGAAATTGCGCGCCGCGGTCGAGGTAGGGGCCGGCGAACGTGTTGCGGCGTTCCATGCGCCCGATTCTAGCAGGCGATTCCCGAGGGCGATTCTACGGGTGCGTGGCGCGCGGCGCGGCCGGCAACGCCGTGGCCGGGCGGCAATTCGCGCACGCGACGCTGCGCCCCGCCAGCAAATCGACCAATCTGACACCACCGCATAGGCCACAGGGCGACATGCCGAGTTCAGTACGCCGTGCGAGCGCGAGCAGCAGGAACCAGGCATGTTCGAACGAGATACGCGCCGGCTCGTGTAGATCGACGTAAGCCTCGTACGCCTGACACAAGCGCGTTCCGGACTCGACCGAACCTAGCTTGTAGCGCCCTTCGAGGCCGAGTTCCGAGCCGCCGAGCAGCCCGTGGATCAGATACAGGCTCGCCAGTTGTGCGGCCTGAAAATGCAGTTCGGGGTTGCGGAAAAAAAAGGTCGCCTGGCGCGGCGACTTGCCGCGATGCCGGTGCACCGCGCGTGCGTC
>JAYTQR010000250.1:0-1622 GCA_043746615.1 Gammaproteobacteria bacterium
ACCGGCTCAGCCGCTCGAGTTGCCGATCGAAAAGGACCCCCTTTGATCGAACGGCAGCGAACGGAACAAGGGCACGTCGAGATGCACCACACCGGTCAATTCGTAGTCGATCGGCGCACTGCGGTCGTTCATCAGTTGGGCGAGCTTGACGACGCCGCTGGCAAGATTCGCGGTGACCATCAGGTCGAACTCGGTGTCGCCGTTGGCGGGCACGACGAATGCCCGGTTCGTCGCACCGCTCGCGATCGGCTCGCCGCCGACGCGCAGGTCCGCCGTTAGGGAATCGATCGGGAGCGGACGCGCATTCGGATTGTGAATTTTCAGCGTGATCCGCAGATTCTGCTGGAATAGGTTGCCGCCGAGCATTTCGATACCGACGACCGACAGGTCCGGTTTCTGAAAATGCGGCGCGAGCAGCGCGCAGGCCGGCAGCAGCAGAGCGCACAGCATCGACAAGAGGACCCGGCGCGCGGGTGCCGGCGCCGTCGAGCCGGCAAGCGCGCCGCGGCGCGTACATGGCACAATCCGCATCGCCAATGATTGATCGTCGAGGTTCACGGCTTGAAATGATACCGACTCTCCGCTTCGCTGTACGATTTGACCGCGTGCGTCTGCTGCTGGCGACAGCCGCCCTTGTTCAATTGAGCATCGGCGCTGCAACCACGGACGCCGCGGCGGCGCAGGCGCCCAAGGCGGCGCGCCGGGCCGCTGCCGCCAGACCGATCACCGCCGCATCCTGTTTGCCGCACGGCGGCGGCTACTTGAGAGCCCGGATCGCCGGCGCGATCGATGCGCACATCGATTGGCCGAATAGCGGTACGGCGTGCGCCGGTGAACGGAAATACCATCCCGCGGGCGTACGCATGAGCTTTCGGCGCACGCGCGCATCGAAGCTTAATCTGCTGTTCCTATTCGGCTTGACCGGCGTCAAGGAAGGCAAGGCGTTGCGGGCGGGTCGCGCGAATTTGACGATCATCGACGAAGGCTCGGGCCGGGTATTCGGTACACTCGGCGACGGGCGCTGCACGATCGATTCGCTGACGCAGCGGCGCCTCGGCGCCGCGCATTTATATCGCGTCGAGGTGCGCGGTTTTTGCACGCAGCCGGCGCGTGCGGTGCGCGGCGACGGCGACGTACTCGTCAGCCGGTTCGATTTTGCCGGAGGGGTGGACTATGCGCACGACTGAACTCTCGAGGACCCCTCGACACGCAACTCTTTGCGCCCTGCTCTGCGCGCTCGCCGCCGGCTTCGCGGCGCCGGCCGGCACGGCCCGGGCCGCGGGCGATGCTCCGGAACCGCTAGCGGCGTTCCCGCAAAGCCTTCTCGCGATCCGCACCGTGGCCGGCCGCGTCGTCGATTTCAACATCTGGATCGCGGATACCCCGCGCCGCGACGAGCAGGGACTGATGTTCGTCCGCGACATGAACGATCACGCCGGCATGCTGTTTGTCTTTCCCGGCACGGAACCGCTGACGATGTGGATGAAGAACACGTATATGTCCCTCGACATGGTGTTCATCGATGCGCGCGGACGCATCGACTACATCGCCGCACACACCACGCCGCTGTCGCTCACCCTCATCAGCGCCCCCGCACTGACCCATGCCGTGCTCGAGCTGAA
>JAYTQR010000251.1:0-39870 GCA_043746615.1 Gammaproteobacteria bacterium
GCGCGACGGACCCTTCGTTCCGGTCAATTGCGGCGCGATCCCGACTGAACTGATGGAAAGCGAGCTGTTCGGCCACAAGCGCGGCAGTTTCACCGGCGCTGTCGCCGACAAGAAGGGCCTGATCGTGTCGGCAGAGGGCGGTACGCTGTTGCTCGATGAGATCGCCGACTTGCCGCTGCACATGCAGGTCAAGCTGTTGCGCGTGATCCAGGAAAAGGCCGTACGCGCGGTCGGCGAACAGCGCGAAATCCCGGCCGACGTACGCATTCTGTCGGCGACGCACAGGAATCTCGCGCAAGAGGTTGCCGTAGGCAAGTTTCGCGAGGACTTATTCTACCGCGTCAACGTGATCGAGCTGCGCGTGCCGTCCTTGCGCGAGCGGCCGGATGACGTCGCGGAACTCGCCGAGGCCATCCTGCGCCGGCTCGGCCGGCGCATGAAGGTCGCGCCGCCGGTGCTGGCGCCGGAGGCGCTGCGCTCGCTCGTCGCATACCCATTTCCCGGCAACGTGCGCGAATTGGAGAATATCCTGGAGCGCGCAATCACGTTGTGCGCCGGCGGCGAGATCCGCGCAGGCGACATTCAGCTGCGCCCGTCGCCGGGCGGCGCCGCGCCGGCCGCCGCGCTCGGCGATCACCTCGAGGACATCGAACGCGACGCGATCATCAAAGCCTTGGAACAGACCCGCTACAACAAAACCGCCGCGGCCAAGGTCTTGGGGATGTCGTTCAGGGCGCTGCGGTACCGGATCAAGAAGCTCGGGATCGAATAAGCACCCGTCATGGCGCACAAGACCGATATCGCCGTGCTGCTGCCGTGCTACAACGAGGCTGCCGCGATCGCCGAGGTCATCGGCGCGTTCCGGGCGGCGTTGCCGGACGCGCGGATTTACGTCTATGACAATAACTCGACGGACGCGACAGCGCAGATCGCCCGCACGGCGGGTGCGGCCGTCCGCAAAGAGCCGTTGCAAGGCAAGGGCAACGTGGTTCGACGCATGTTCGCCGATATCGAGGCGGACGTATACGTGATGGCCGACGGCGACTCAACCTACGAACCGGCCGCCGCAACGCGCATGATTTCGCTGCTGCTGGACGAACAATTGGATATGGTCGTCGGCGCGCGCTTCGCCGCCGCGGATGACGCCTATCGTCGCGGCCACCGCCTCGGCAATCGACTGCTGACGGCCGCGGTCGCGAACCTGTTCGGCAAACGTTTCTCGGACATGCTGTCCGGATACCGGGCTTTCTCGCGGCGCTTCGTCAAGTCCTTTCCGGCGATGTCGGACGGCTTCGAAATCGAGACCGAGTTGACGATTCATGCATTGGAACTGCGTCTGCCGGTCGCCGAAATCACGGCCCCGTACAAGATGCGCGGCGCGGGGTCGACGAGCAAGCTGCAGACCTATGTCGACGGCCTGCGGATCCTGCGATTGATCGTCGTGCTCTACAAGAATGAACGCCCGTTTCAATTCTTTTCGGCGGTCGCGGCGGCGCTCCTGCTGTGCGCCTTGGCGCTCGGCATTCCGATCATCGTCACGTTCATTAAGACAGGTCTCGTACCGCGGCAACCGACCGCCATACTCGCGACCGGTCTGGTGCTCTTGTCCGGACTCAACTTCATCGCCGGCATGATTCTCGACACAGTCGCCCGCGGACGGCGTGAAGTCAGGCGCTTGGCGTATCTGGCAATTCGGCCGCCGCAGGCCTGATCGCCGGCAATTCAGGGCGGCGCGGCGGCCGGCGTCTCGGCGTGCGGCGTGAACGCCAAGACGAAATGAGGCACGTGCGTTGGTCCCGGCGTCGTGCGGCGCTGATCGTTCGGCCCCAAATACCACTGCTGCAGCCAAAGATTCCGGTCGACCAGGACCGCGTGCGGCCAATTCTCGCGCAGCAAGGCCGCATCCAATTTCGCCCCGCGACTCGCAAGTAGCAGGTCGGGCGCGCGCAGCAGCGGATCGATTTGAATCATGTCGGACAGGTAAAAGCCGCCGCGCGGATCGAGAAAATAAATATTGTTGCCCGGCCGCCGCGGCGGGGGCACCTGGGCCAAATGCCGGGAAATGATCCCGTCGATCTGGCTCAATTGCAGCGGTACGATCAACAGGGCGCTCAAAACGGCGGCGGCGCCGGCAAACGCGCTCAACCGGCCATGAGCTTCGTCCTGGCCCGTCATCGCGCAGCCGGCCAGCACCGGCAGCGCGCCCCAGGCGGAGTGGAAATAGCGGTATCCCCAACCGTGCCCTTGATCGAGTTTGACGAAACAATACGCGGCGAAAGTCAGTACCGCGGATTGCATCAGCAGGCGTACGGATCGGTTGCCGGCGTGGCGGATGCGCCCCAATAGCGCGAACAACAACAGGCACGGCACCGCCCATATCCATAATTTCGCGAGGGATGCCGCGCGCATGTCGAGCACGGTTGCGTCCGGCCACACGAACACGCCGTGCACAATTGCATCGACGGTCGCAGCGCCGTGCACGCCGGATTGAATATCATGGCGCAGGATCAGCCAGCCGACTCCGACGACGAGGCCGAGCGGCAGGTAACCGAGGATCAGCGGCACTAGATATCGCCGTTGGTCCCGATCGAGCGCGAGCGCCACGATCCACGGCAGCGCGAACAGCGCGTGCGGGAACGGGTTATGCAGCACCAAGCCCAGCGAGCCGACGATTCCGGCCGCTAGCGCTCTGGCATTCGTGGGTCTGAGCAGCAGCCACACGTACAGCAGGTTCACGGTCAGGTGCGCCTGCATCGAATAATATGCAATCGCGTTGGCGACGAAGGCGCCCGATGCGAGCGTAAAGAGCATCGCCCAACCCGCCGCGCGCGCCTCGCCGCTGATGGTTAGTGTAATGCGGAATATCAAGTACACCGCAAGCCCGGCGAGCACGGCATTGCAAAGCCAGGGTATGCCCAAGAATTCGAACGGCGCGAGCAACAGCGCAAAACCGGGCCAATACCCTTCGATCGCGTGACCGCTCAGGTGCGATGCCACCAAGAACGATCCGTTGAAGCCGGGAACCACGAGCCAGTTCAAAACCGACGGCGGCAGCCGGGCAAACAGCTGGCCCGATGCAAAGATCTTCGCTTGAAACACCGCCGCATATTCGTCCATCGAAAACGGATAATCGTGGTAGACGAAGATCGCGCCCGCGCCGAACGCGGCGACGCTCGCCAACGCAACGGCGTGCGGGTGGCGCGCCAACAGGTCGGCGAGCCGCACCATCGGCGCCGGCCGATTCCACAGGCTCGCGCACAGGCAAACCCCGACCGCGAGCCACGCCGTTTGCACGTCGTAAACCGACAACAGCAGCTGAAAGATCGGGGCGAACTTCGTGCTGGTAAACAGCACGCGATCGAGCAGGTAAAAATAGCCGAGGCAACACGCGCACAGCAGTAATCCCATCAAGACGATGCGGCGGGCGGTCGAGTCGCTCAGTGGCTGTGCAATCACGAATTAACGGCAGTGCAAATGGGTATCGATTCCAGTATATAGGCTAAAGGGTCCCGGCCAAACGGCCGATCATCCTGCACGTCGGCCCCGACTGATGCATACTCCCCACGCACCGTGCATCCCCTGACGAAGATTCTCCGAGTGCTTTGGATACCCGAGTATCGGGCCGCGTTCTTGCGCACTCGAGTCGCGGCGGCTACCGAGCACGACCGCGTGCTCGGCGGCTTGGCGCTCGATACGGTCGTCGATATCGGCGCGAATCGCGGGCAGTTCGCGCTGTGCATACGCCGGCTGTTCCCGCAGGCACGGATTTATTCTTTTGAACCGCTGCGCCGGCCGGCGCAGGCGTTTCGCCGGATTTTCGCGCAGGACAGCCGCGTCACGCTGTTCAACACGGCCATCGCCGCCACGGCCGGTCCGGCGTCGATGCATGTGTCGCGCTGGGACGTGTCCTCCTCTTTGCTGCCGTTCGCGCAGGCCCAGCACGACAATTTCCCGTTCACCGAGGAGGCTGCGCGCGAAATCGTCTCGACCGCACCGCTTGCCGACAGTCTGGCGCGGATTGATATCGCGGGCGTCGCGCTGCTGAAGCTCGACGTACAGGGATTCGAATTGGACGCGCTGCGGGGCTGCGACGCGCTGTTGGATTTTTTTGAATACGTCTACGTGGAAGCCTCTTTCATCGAACTGTACGTCGGTCAAGCGCTCGCCACCGAGGTAATCGCCCATCTGTTTGCGAAGAAGTTCCGATTGCTGTGCGTCGCCAATCTGTCGATGGGCGCATCCCAGCGAGCCATCCAGGCGGATTTTCTCTTTTCGCGACGACACACCGCGGCAAACCGCGAGAACGCCGGCAGCCTCAGCGCGGCTTGTTGATCGTCACGACATGGTGATCGACGAACGTCCCGGGGATGCCTGGCGCGAAATGCCGGCGGTGCGGCCGCGGCGACCGCCGCAAGCGTGCTGCGAGCCGCCCCGCCAGATCGAATGCCGGGGGACTGAGGCAATAGGCGCCCTGCATCGCAACATCGAACGGCAACCGCCAAATGTTCAGCGATCGATAGCGGATCGCAATTTTGGTGATGCACTGAGCGCCATGCTGGGCGCCCCACCGGCGGTAAAACTCCGCGGACGGAAATGAGACGTGCTCCGGAAAACTCACGTACCAAAACCGCGATGTGAATATTCTACGCCAGGCGGCGCTCTCGGGGTCACCGGAAGCGACGACCAAAATACCGCCCTTTGTTACGTGCGAATAGGCGCGGCTCAAGAACGCCGCCGCGTCCGCTATGTGTTCGACCACGTCGATGACCGTGACGACGTCGAAGCGCGCATCGCCGGGCAGCTGTGCGATGTCGCCGCCCAATACGGCGACGCCTTCTGCCGCGGCGTGGTCCGCCGCCGCCGAAGGCTCGATGCCGAATTTCGCGACGTTTCGCGGCAGCGATCCGAGGAATTCGCCGCTGCCGCAGCCGATATCGAGGATCGTGCGCGCGCCGATTTGGCGATCGACGATCGCGCGGACGGCTCGCAAGTCGAGCCTGCCGCGACTTCCGCGCCACTGCGACGCCGCGCCGCTGGTATACAGGTGCAAGTACTCGGCCGGCGACAATACCGGGTGCTTGAATTGCGAGCGGCAGGCGCGGCAGCGCCAGAGTGTGGCGCCCGCCATCGCGCGCTGCATGACCCTGCCGGCAAAATAATCGCCAGCCGGCACCGTACCCAATTTCTCTGTTTCCGGCGCGAGGCACAGCCGGCAGACCGGAGTTCGCTGGCTCATCGTTCCTTATACCGCGCCGCCTTGTAGAGCAGGGCGGTCAATAGCGAATAGATGAACCGATTGCATGCAACCGCGAGGATGCCGAACGGCGCCGCGATGACCGCGAACGCCGATTGCGCGGCGCCGGCCGCGAGGATGATTCCCGCGGAGCGCGCCGCCCTGCCGGTCCCCAGCAACACGAAATAAGCGCCCACGTTGAAGGCCAGCGCGATATGCACCAGGACGAGCACGACCAGCAGCGCTTGGTTTTGCGCGGCGAACACGGGGCCTATCCATAACGTCAATAGCGGACGCGCCATCAAGATCGCCGGAACGCCCAACAGCAGCGCACCGCCGACGCCGAGCAGCGTTGCGGAGCGCAGAATTTCGTTGCCGCGGCGCGCATCGACGGCGCGGCCGAGCGCGCTGAGCCGCGGAAAAATGATTTGCATCATGACGCTCGGCAGCATGTGCACGTATTGCGCGATTTGCAGACAGACGCCGTACCGGGTCAGCGCCGCCGCGCCGAGCAATCCGCCGATCAGCAATTGGTCCGTAGCCGAAAAGAATATCGATCCGGCCGATTGGACCCATTGCCACACGCCGAATCGCAGCACGCGCTCGAGCGCCGGGCGCGCCACGGACGGCCGCCAGCACGTTCCGTCGCCGAACAACACCGCGGCCTGCCAGGCTTTCAGCGCCGCCTTGCACGCCATCATCTCGATCAAGGCGAGAAACAACGTGCGCACGCCGGCGCCGCGCTCCGCCAAGTAGACGAGAACACAACCGATGACGACGCGTGCCGCGACTTCCACTTTCGCGCACAAATCGAAACGCTCCGCGCCGCGCATCGCGCCCGCGAATACATTGTCGATTTCCTGTACGGCTGCCGCGAGTCCGCACAGCGCGAGCACCGGGGCGATATGTTCCGGTCTCCCCATGTTGGCGAAGAAGTGCGTGGCGATGAACGGCGCCGCTGCCCAAGCGAGGATCGCGGCCGCAAATCCCCCCACCGACGCTATCGTCAGCGCGCCCCGCAACGCGGCGATCGCCTGCGGCTTGACGCCGGCGCCCAGATCCGCGGATACGTGCTTGGTAGCCGCCGCACCGGCGCCGAACGAGATCAGTTGGCTCATGCTGAGTACCGCAATCCCGAGCGTCCAGAGGCCGAAATCCAGGCGGCCGAGCCGAACCAGCAGAAACGGCGTCAACGCCAATTGCACGAGCGGGTTGATGCCCTGCTCGGCGACGGCCCAAGCGGCGCGCCGCGCGTGTTTGCGCACCTGCTCGAATACCTTGAACCCGGGCAAATTGCTCACCGATGCGCTGAATCGGCGACCGCACGATCGAACCAGCGCTGATGCGGGCAGCGGCCATAGCGGACTTCACTGAGCGATTGCAGCGTTTTGACGGCGACCATGGCAGCCGCCCGGCAACGGCCGTGCGTCGGCGCCAGGTGCCTGAAGATCTCGGCGCTGCCCGCGTAAATCGCTTGCCAGCCGGTGTTCGCCGCGCCGCCGGCGCGCATGAAGGCGACGTCCGCCCTGATCAGGCGCGTTGCGGGGCGGAATCGCCGCTCCATATCGTAATACTGGTTGACGTCGGCGGCGAGGCGCTGGCTCGCATCGAAGCCGCCGACCGCCTCGAGCAAACCGCGCTGCGTGAACTGGCCTTGATGGACGGGGTAAAAACCGCAGCCGCGGAGCCTGCCGAGCAGCCGCGGAACGCGCCGGTGGCGCCAGAATCCTCGGCGTCCGATGACGCCCATTGACGCGTCGCCGGCGAGTACACCCGGATTGTCCGCGGCGCCCGGCGAAGTGCCCCGCAGCGCCGTGGCGATCGTCGCCGCGCCAACCAAGAAATCGTCGGCGTTCAAGAACAAGACGTACTCGCCGAGCGCGGCCGCGAGCCCAGAGTTCATCGCGTCGAAAATGCCGCGGTCGGGCCCGTACAGGCGGCGGATGCCGGCGGACCGTTCGGCCCAGCGATCGATGATCGCCCGCGTCGCGTCCGTCGAGCCGCCGTCGACGCAGATGTGTTCAATCGCCACATTTGCCCGCTGCATCGCCACGGAAGCGATCGTGTCCTCAATCGTCGGCGCCGCATTCAGGGATACTGTGATGATGGAAACGAAGGGACGCATTCGATGAGCATTTAGTCACACATGCCATTCGCCCCACAAGACATAATAAGCGGGCTTTGCCCCTTTTGCGGGCGTGCACACGAAACCGGAACGACCCATTGATCACGCACTCGGCTGAATTTGCCACGCTCGGTCCAAACACCCGCGCCGTCGACTCGACCCGCGCGAATTTGCGGCGCGGCGCAGTCACGCTGGCGCTGGCGCTGCTGCTCATTGCGCTGTGGACGTTGACGCACCGCGACCAGGGTCTGGCGCGCGATGCGCACATCTATGCCTTTCAGGCGCTCGCGAGAATACACCCGGCGCTCGCCACGGACCTCTATCTGCAGCATACCTCGCAAGACCGCTTCACGGTCTTTTCACCGTTGTACGCGGCGTGCATCGCAACGCTCGGCTTGAATGCGGCCGGATCGCTATTGCTCGCGGTGTTCACCGCCTGGTTTCTGACCGCGGCCTGGTTCCTGGCGCGCGCGCTGTCGAATGGCGACACGGCCTGGCTCGCGGTCGCGCTGCTGATCATCACCGTCGGGCACTACGGTTCCTACGACATCTTTCATTTTTCGGAGGACTATCTGACCGCGCGCACCGTCGGCGAGGCGCTGGTCGTCACGGCGCTCGCCTGTCATTTCAGCGGCTGGCGCCGCTGCGCCCTATTGGTTGCGCTCCTGGCGTTGCTCGTCCATCCGTTGATGGCGTTCCCCGGGCTGTTGTTGTTGCTCAGTTCCTGGGTGCCGATCCGCGCGAGCGTGTTTGGGGCCGCCGCCGGGGTGCTCGCCGCAGTGGCGATCTCGCTCGCCGCACTCGCGGTACCGATGCCGTGGCATTCCCTGTCGGTCATTGATCCGGTGTGGCTCGAGGTCGTGCGCGAGCGCTCGCAGTTCCTGTTTCTGCAATATTGGCACCTTCACGACTGGGATGTGAACGCCCGGCCGTTTATTTGCGTCGCGATCACGGCGCTCGCGATCGACGAGAAGACCATACGCAGGCTCTGTGCAGGTGCGCTCCTGGTGGGCGCCGCGGGGCTCGGCGTCGCGCTGATCGCAAGCTTGATCGGCCCGGTCGCGATTCTGTTGCAGGGTCAGGCGTGGCGCTGGACGTGGCTCACCGGCCTAATCAGCGTGGTCTTATTACCGGCAACCGCGCTGCGCCTGTGGCGCGACGAGAAGTGCGGTCCGCTCTGCGCGATACTGTTGGTCTCGGCATGGACATTCCCGGCGGTCGACGGCACCGCCGTCGCGAGCCTGACCTTGATAGTCTGGTGCTTGCGATCGCGGCTCAACGAACGTGTGTCGCTGGCCTTGCGTTGGGCCACCGTCGCGCTCGCACTGACGATTCTGGCCTGGGTATTCGCGAATATTCGGGCAACCGCCGCACCGGCCCTCGATTTTCACGACGCACCGGTGCTGGTGCAGTGGATCAGCCACATACTCGTCCTGCGGATACCGGCCGTGCTGCTGGTCGGCGTGTTTTGGTATGGGCTCCGGCGTTGTCGATCGCCGCTCGTACCGCTGATCGCGTGCGCGGCGCTCATGGTCGTACTGCTATCGATGCTGCCGGTGGTCACGCAGGAGTTTTGCGCACACGATTGGATGTACAAACCGGCCGGTTTCAGCGACTGGCGGGCAAGAATCCCGCCGACGAGCAGCGTTTATGTCGCCGACGGCGTGGACTCGCCGATATTCACCTGGTTCACGCTCGGCCGCCCCAGCTATTTGTCGGTCGACCAGTCGGCGGGCGTCGTTTTCTCGCGAGCGACCGCGCTCGAGGTGCGCCGCCGTGCGGACGGGTTGCGCGCACTGATGCCGCCGGACTGGCGCATAATGAGCAAACGCCGGCAAAGCCGCCTCGCCAAGGGGCGCAAGAAATCTCCGCCGATGCGCCCGCTGACCGCGGCGATTCTCGTCAGCGTGTGCCGGGATCCCAAACTCGGATTTCTCGTGGCCCGCGAGAAACTGGGCTTCGCTTCGATGCCGCATCTGCGCGCCGGTAAATTCAAGGATTGGAATCTCTACGATTGCCGGCACATACGTGCGCTGCGGCCGGCGGCATGAGCCGCTTCTTACAAGAAGCGCTCTACTATGCCGCGGCGTCCGCGTGTGCGTTGCTCGTCGATATGACGATTCTGTTCGTCTTGGTGCACTTTTTTTCGTGGTGGTACTTGGCCGCGGCGACTGTATCGTTTGCGGCCGGCGTGGTCGTGACATACTTCATGTCGGTGCGCGTCGTGTTCGAACATCGCCGCCTTGCGCATCGAGGCGTCGAATTTGCGACGTTCGCGGCGATCGGCACCGTGGGTTTGACGCTGAACGCGGCCCTCATGTTCATCGGCGTAAAATATCTGGGTCTGAACTATCTCGCCGCCAAGGGCGTTGCCGCCGGCTTCACGTTCCTGTGCAACTTCCTCTCGCGGCGGCAATTATTGTTCGTCCGGCGCCCGCTCCTCTGAACGGACCGGCACTCGTGTCCTCCGCCGAGAGTCAGCGCAGAACGGCCGTGATCGCCGGAGCGGGTCCCGCCGGATTGACCGCGGCGCTCGAATTGCTGCGCCGTTCCGACGTGATTCCCGTGGTCTTCGAACTCGACGCTCAGGTGGGCGGAATTTCGAAAACGGTCAATTACCGCGGCAACCGGATGGACCTCGGCGGTCACCGCTTTTTTTCGAAATCCGACTGGGTCATGCACTGGTGGCAAGAGATCTTGCCGGTGGCCGAGGGCCAGGCGCAGGCGGGCACAGCACTGCGCATCGGCTATCAGCAACGCTCGCGCGAGTTGACTCCGGATGAGCTCGCGCCGGCAGCGAGCGACGCGGTCCTGCTGGTGCGGCAACGCTTGTCGCGGATCTTCCATCGCCGCCGATATTTCGATTATCCGCTGAAGCTCAACGCAAACACACTGCAGAACATGGGCCTGCTCGAGACGCTGCGCATCGGCTTGAGCTATACGCAGGCGCAGCTCCGGCACCGGTCTGCCGAGGCATCCCTCGAGGATTTTTTCGTCAATCGCTTCGGCGACCGGCTTTACCGCACATTCTTCAAGGACTACACCGAGAAAGTGTGGGGCGTGCCCTGCCGCGAGATTTCGGCCGAGTGGGGCGCGCAGCGCATCAAGGGCTTATCGATCAGGAAAGCGCTCTTGCACGCGATCAAGAGCCCGCTGCGCAGCCTCGGCGATACCGCCCAGAAGCGGACTGAAACGAGTTTGATCGAACGATTCCTGTATCCGAAATTCGGTCCCGGCCAAATGTGGGACGAGGTCGCGCGCCGGGTCGCCGCGCTCGGCGGTGCCGTGCACTTGCGCCATCGCGTCGTCGGCCTCGAACGGGCCGGTGCGAGCATCGCGGCGGTACGCGTTCGCGACGAAGCGAGCGGTTCGGTGCGCCGGGTACCTTGCGATTTCTTCGTTTCGACGATGCCGGTCCACGATCTCGCGGCATTGCTCGAGCCGGATGATCCGCGGGTGATCCGCGTGGCCGACCGGCTGCCGTACCGCGACTTCATGACCGCTGGTCTGCTCGTGCGCAAAATGCGCACGAGCGACCGCCGCGCCGATCCGACCGCAGGCAACGGCATGCCGCCGGACAACTGGATCTACATTCAGGAACCTGACGTCAAAATTGGCCGGCTGCAGGTGTTCAACAACTGGAGTCCCGCGCTGGTGGCCGACCCCGACACCATTTGGTTGGGTTTGGAGTATTTTTGCCGCGAGGGCGATGACTCGTGGGCGATGCAGGACGGCCGCTTCATCGATTTCGCCGCCGGCGAGCTGGAGAAAATCGGCATGATCGACCGTCGCGACATCCTGGACGGCACCGTCGTGCGTGTCCCCAAGGCCTACCCCGCGTATTTCGGCGAATACCGTGATTTCGGCGTCGTGCGGTCTTTCTTGGAGAATTTCGCCAATCTTTATCCCGTGGGCCGCAACGGCATGCACCGCTACAACAATCAAGATCATTCGATGCTGGCGGCAAACAGCGCCGTCGATTCGATCATCAACGGCGGCCGTGGCAAATCCGCTATTTGGCTGATCAACGCCGAGGACGACTATCACGAGCAGATCGCCAAGGGCGCATGAGCGGCGCGAGCGTGCCGGCCGCCTGTCAAAAAATGTCACATTCTGACCAATGATGCCGCTGCAGACGCCAAGCGGCGACGCGGATAGGTCCATTCGCCGCTGGGATTCTTACATAAAAATCATTGCATTCAATTAGTTATGCACGTATTACCGACTCTGGCACGTCGCTTGCTTAGATCTTGGGCACTGGCGCAAGCCGTTGCCCGAAACCATATTTTTCGCTTTGTTCATCTCAGGAGTGCACATGCTTAAGCAAGTTCAAAAGGGTTTTACCTTGATCGAGTTGATGATCGTCGTGGCGATCATCGGCATCTTGGCCGCCATAGCGATTCCGGCGTACCAGAACTACACGATTCGCGCGCAGGTGACGGAAGGCTTGAACCTGGGCGATGGTTGGAAGACACAGATGGCGGAAATTTTCGCCAACACCGGCACGATGCCCCTGAATACCGCTGCCATTAGCGGCAGCTCCGCGTCGACCGGTAAATATGTGACTTCAGTCGGCGTGACCGCTGGTGCAATCCAAATCACCTACGGCAACCAGGCCAACACGAATCTGCTGGGTAAAAGCCTATTTATGGTCCCCTATACGAACACGAATAACGATATCGTCTGGGTTTGTGGAACGGCTGTTGTACCGGCTGGCGGTCTCACCATCGCCAATGGCACGACGCTGGGCGTCACCACGGTCCCGGCACAATATCTGCCCACCACCTGCCACAGCTAATTCGGACGCTTGATTCTGCTAAATGGCGGAAGCCCCTCTTCGGAGGGGCTTCTTTTTTGTTGCGCGACCGGCAGTGCATTGCGCTGAGTTTTAATGCCATCTGCAATGCAGCAATGTGCAGGAGTGGCTGATGTGGTTCAATGGCGCGCGCGAGATTTGCAGGTCGACACCTTGCATCGCTGACCCGGCTTGCGTCGATAATGGGAACCGAATCACGTGGCCATCCGGCGACGATGTGCGAGCATAATGCGGGACCAGCATAATGATGGGGTTGAGTTGCCTTTATCGCTGGGGTGTTAATCGAATGCCGGATAGCCCTATAAGTCCATCCATTTAAGTCCATGAATGAAAACGCGTTAGCATCGGTTGGCAGCGGCGGCCGCCCCGCCTTGGGCGGGCTTGCGCAGCGCCTCGTTCGGGATGGGCTGCTCGACGAGACCGCGATGCAGGATGCGATCATCCGTGCCCGGGACAAGCGGCTGAACCTCGTGACGCACTTGGTTGCGGGGAATCTCGCGACGTCACGCGATATCGCGATTTCGGCATCGAACGAGTTCGGCGTGCCGCTGCTCGACCTGGATGCCATCACGCCGGAGACGGACGTATTCCGGGTCGTCAGCGAAAAGCTGCTGAAAAAACATCGCGTCGTGCCCTTGATGCGGCGCGGCAAGCGTCTTTTCCTCGCGGTTTCGGATCCAACCAATCTGCACGCTCTCGATGAGATCCGCTTCCAAACCTCGATGAGCATCGAGTTCGTCGTCGTCGAAGACGACAAGCTGCAAAAGGCCGTCGAAACGGCGATCGATCAAGCCGAAACGGCGATGGAGAGCTTGGGCGACGATGATTTCGATTTGGAAAACCTCGAGGTCACCGGCGGCGAGGACGACCCCAACGCGGATGTCCTCGCCCGCGACGAGGTCGAGGACGCGCCGATCGTGCGCTTCGTCAACAAGATCCTGTTGGATGCCATCAAGAAGGGGGCTTCCGACGTCCACTTCGAACCTTTCGAGAAAATTTTCCGGATTCGCACGCGCTTGGACGGCGTCCTCAAAGAGGTCGCGCTGCCGCCGGTCCAGTTTGCGATCAAAATCGCCGCCCGACTGAAAGTCATGGCGCGGCTGGACATCGCCGAGCGGCGCGTGCCGCAGGACGGACGCATCAAAATGCGCTTATCGAAGAATCGTGCGATCGATTTTCGCGTCAGCACCTGTCCGACACTGTTCGGCGAGAAAGTCGTCACGCGTATTCTCGATCCGTCGAACGCGATGCTCGGCATCGACGCCTTGGGTTACGAGCTGTTCCAGCGCGAGACCTACTTGCGTTATCTCGCGAAACCGCAAGGCATGATCCTGGTGACCGGTCCAACCGGCAGCGGCAAGACGGTGTCGCTGTACACCGGACTTAATATCCTGAACACCGAAGATTGCAACATCTCGACGGCCGAGGATCCGGCCGAAATCAATCTGCCGGGAATCAACCAAGTCAACGTGAACCCGAAGGTGGGACTCACCTTCGCCGCCGCGCTGCGCGCGTTCCTGCGCCAGGACCCCGACGTGATCATGGTCGGCGAAATCCGCGATCTGGAAACTGCCGAGATCGCGATCAAGGCGGCTCAGACGGGGCACTTGGTGCTGTCGACGCTGCACACGAACGACGCGCCGCAGACGTTGACGCGCTTGGTCGATATGGGCGTCAAGCCCTACGCGATCGCGACGTCGGTGAGCCTGATCATCGCTCAGCGCCTCGCGCGCAAGCTCTGCGTAAACTGCAAACAGCCCATCGACGTTCCGCCCGAAGCGCTGCGCAAGGAGGGCTTCGAGGAGAGCGACATCGAACGCGGCATGCAAGTATTCAGGGCCGTCGGCTGCGGCCAGTGCACGGACGGCTACAAGGGCCGGATGGGCATTTACCAAGTAATGCCGGTGACCGAGACGATCGGCCGCATCATCATGGAAGGCGGCGGTGCGATCAACATCAGTGATCAGGCTGCCAAGGACGGAATTTGGAACTTGCGCCGTGCGGGCTTGCAAAAAGTCAAAGACGGCTTGACGAGCCTGGAAGAAATCAACAGCGTCACGATCGATTAGGCGATCTGACGGCGAGGATCGATTTATGGCGATATCGGCAACCGCTGGCAAAAAGGAAACCCAGTTCTTCTGGGAGGGCAAGGACAAGCGCGGCAACAAAGTCCGCGGCAAATCGCTCGCGGCGAACGAATCGGCGCTGCGCGCCGATCTGCGCCGCCAGGGCGTCGCACCGACTCGCGTCAAGACCCAGAACGCTCGGCCGTTCAGCCGGGGCGGCAAGGTTTCGGCCGAGGACATCGCGGTCTTCAGCCGCCAGCTCGCGACGATGATGGCCGCCGGCATTCCGATGGTGCAATCGCTGGAAATAGTCGGCAACGGCCATGATAAGCCGGCAATGCAAAAACTCATCCTCGACATCAAATCGAACATCGAGGGCGGCAGCACGCTGCATGAATCGCTGGCGAAGCATCCGCTGTATTTCGACGATCTGTTCGTGAACCTCGTCGAGGCCGGCGAGCAGGCCGGCGCCCTGGAAACCTTGCTCGACAAAATTGCGAACTACAAGGAAAAAACCGAGGCACTGAAGAAGAAGATCAAGAAGGCGCTTTTTTATCCCACCGCGGTCCTGGTCGTAGCGGTCATCGTCACGACGATCTTGCTTATTTTCGTGATCCCGCAGTTCGAATCCCTGTTCAAGGGCTTCGGTGCGGACCTGCCTGCGTTCACGCAGATGGTCGTCAATTTATCGCGCTTCGTGCAGCACCAAGGTTGGTGGATTTTGATCTTGAGCGGCGCGGCCATCTACGCATTCCTGTATTTCAAGAAGCGCTCGCGGAACATGCGCCGCGCGCTCGATCGCCTGTTGCTCAAATTTCCGATCATCGGCCCTATCATGGTCAAGGCGGCGATCGCGCGCTTCGCGCGCACGCTCTCGACGATGTTCGCCGCCGGCGTACCGCTCGTCGAGGCGATGCAGTCGGTCGCCGGCGCCACCGGCAATATCGTGTACGAGGAAGCGACGCTGCGGATGAAGGATGAGGTCGCGACCGGCCAACGGCTGCAGCGCGCGATGGAGAACACCGGCTTGTTCCCGAACATGGTCGTGCAAATGATCGCGGTCGGCGAAGAGTCGGGCTCGCTCGATGCGATGTCCAGCAAGGTGGCCGAATTCTACGAGGCAGAGGTCGACGCCGCGGTGGACGGCATGTCGAGCCTGTTGGAACCGCTGATCATGGCGATCCTCGGCGTGTTGGTCGGCGGCATGGTCATTGCGATGTATCTGCCGATCTTCAAACTCGGATCGGTCGTCTAGGCCGGCAAGGACGCGCCCCGCGAGGATCGCCGCCCTGTCCGTGATTCACGAGCTCGCCGCGGTCTACGCCGGCAACACCGCGCTGTTCACAGGATTCGTGTTCTTGATCGGGCTCGTCGTCGGCAGCTTCCTGAACGTCGTCATCTATCGGCTGCCGATCATGCTGGAGCGCGATTGGCGCGCTCAGGCCGCAGATCCGCTGCCGGCGGCGGGGCCGACTGCGGCCGCTGCGCCTGCCTTCAATTTGCTGACGCCGCGCTCGGCGTGTCCCGCATGCAAGGCGCCGATCAAGGCCTGGCAAAACGTGCCGGTGTGCAGTTGGCTGCTGCTGCGCGGCCGCTGCGCGGCCTGCGGCGCGAAGATATCGGCGCGCTACCCCGCCGTGGAGCTCGCCACGGCCCTGCTGTCGGCCGCGGTTGCCTGGCATTTCGGCTTCGGCGCCGCCGCGGCTTGTGCGGTGCCGGTCACCTGGGCGTTGATCGCATTGACCGGCATCGACATCGATCATCAGCTACTGCCGGACGGTATCACCCTGCCGCTGCTGTGGGCGGGATTGCTGGCCGCGGTCGCGATCGGTCCGCTCGCCGGCAGCGCCGCGCCGGTCGCACCACGGGAGGCGATCATCGGTGCGATCGCGGGCTACGGCTCGCTGTGGCTCGTCTTCCATGCGTTTCGTTTGATCACCGGCAAGGAGGGCATGGGCTATGGTGACTTCAAGCTGCTCGCGGCCTTGGGTGCTTGGCTCGGCTGGAAGCTGTTGCCGCTCGTGATTTTGCTGTCCGCGGCGACCGGCGCCGCGCTCGGTATCCTCGCTATCGTGCTGCGCGGCCGCGAGCGCAGCGCACCCATGCCGTTCGGCCCGTACCTCGCCGCGGCCGGGTGGCTCGCGCTCCTGTACGGCAACCGCATGATCGGCGCCTATCTGGCGATCAGCGGTCTCGACCGGTAAACCCCATGGCGCAGCTGCGCATCGGTCTCACCGGCGGCATAGCCAGCGGTAAGAGCACGGTCGCGCGGCGCTTCCGGGAGCTCGGAGTACCGCTCATCGATGCGGACGAGGTCGCTCGCACCGTCGTCGCGCCGGGTCAACCGGCGCTCGCGGAAGTCGTCCGGCGCTTCGGCGCCGGCGTTATGTCCTCTCAAGGCGATTTGGATCGCCGCGCGCTGCGGAACCTGATATTCACGGACGCCGAGGCGCGCCGCGACCTCGAGACCATCCTACATCCGCGGATCGGCGCCGAAATGCGCCGCCTGGCGGCAGCCGCACGGGGCCCCTACGTCGTGCTGGCCATCCCGCTGCTCATCGAGGGCGGCGCACGCGACGGGCTCGACCGGATCCTAGTCATCGACGCCGACGAAGGGCGGCAGCTCGCACGGCTGATGGCTCGGGACGGCTGTTCGCCGCCGCAGGCCCGCGCAATCCTGGCGGCGCAAGCGGGCCGCGCCGCGCGCGCCGCAAAAGCCGACGATATCCTCGCAAACGACGGCAGCGTGGAGGAATTGCGCGCTCGGGTCGATCGCCTGCATCAACGCTATTTGGCTCTCGCCGCAGCTCCCGTCGGCGCCACACCGGCCGATCCGCCGTAAATTACCGCCGGCCGAGGTTTACCCTGGCCCTCGGTGTGGCTCAGAATACGCGGATGAACTCGCATCCCGATCTCGACGCCGCGCCCGAGCCGGATCCGGTCGTCTATGAGCAACCGCTCAACGAACGCATGCGCACCTTCCTGCGCCTCGATTTCCTGTACACCCAAGCCACTTATCACAGCGAATTGGCGCACGCTTGGAGCGCGCGCGCGGCGGTTGCAAGCCTGCTCGAGATCCTCGCGATCACGGGTCGCGGCGATGCGCGCAGCGATGTGATGAAGGAACTGGAACGCCACCTGAATATCCTGCGGGAATACCAGACGAAGACTGGCGTCGATCCAAGCCGGCTGAAATCCTTGCTGTCGAACTTGAACAAGCTGCGCGACGACTTGTCGGTGGCGGGCGGCAACTTCATGGCGCCGCTCCGCGATTCGGAGTTCTTGAGCGCGATCAAGCACCGCAGCGCCATCCCGGGCGGCACCTGCGATTTCGACCTGCCGGATTACTCGCATTGGTTGAACCGTCCGGCCGCGGTGCGCGCCGCCGAATTCGACTCCTGGCTGGCGATGATCCGGCCATTGTGCGACACCATCGCCGAACTGCTGTGGCTCACGCGGCAAAACGCGCGCCGCCGTCCCGAGATCGCCGTGGGCGGCGTTTTCCAGCTGCCATTCGATCGCGAATCGCCGTGCCAATTGGTGCGCATCACCTTGCCTGCCGATACGGAACTGTTCCCCGAGATCAGCGGCAATCAACACCGCTGCACGGTGCGCTTCCTGAATTGGACCGACGCCGCGCGCCGGCCGGTGCATGTCGAAATCGACGTGCCGTTTTTATTGACCTGCTGCGCCTGAGGCGGCTCGCCGCTCTGGTATGCCTGCGATCGTCAAATGTCCCACGTGCGGGCGCCCGGTGTCGTGGTCGAAAACGTCGGCATACCGGCCGTTTTGCAGCGAACGCTGCCGCCTGATCGATCTCGGTGCGTGGCTGACCGAGCAGCGCGCGATGCCGGATACCGAGTCCTGCAGCGATGAGGATACGCCGCCGACCGAGCCGCAGTGAGCGTGCCGGAGAAGGTGCCGCTGGATGCCGGCCGCCTGTTCGCGCAGCCACCTCTCGCGGGTCCGAGAATTGAGGCCTGGAAGCTCGCGCCGGACGGCTCGCGCGTATTCTTTCTGCGCGGTTCCGCCGCCGACGACAACCGCTTGGATCTCTGGGAATACCAGATCCGTAGGCGCTGCGCGCGGCGTCTCGCCGCTGCCGGCAGCCTCGCCCCCGCGGCGCAACCATTGGCGGACGAGGAACTCGCACGCCGGGAGCGGCAGCGCGTTGCCGCCCTGTCCGGGATCTTGGAGTACTCGGTCAGCCCTTGCGGGCGGGAATTGCTCGTGCCGCTGGACGGCAATTTGTATTACGTGGATGCGGACGGAGGGAGCGCCGGCGCGAGCGCGGACTCCGGCGCCGCTACCGGCCCCGCGGCGATGCGCCGCATCGCGCCGGCGGCGAGCTCTGCGACTGGCGCGTCGATTTCTCCTCGCGGCGGCCATGTCGCGTACGTCCGCGACCAGAACCTGTTCGTCTACGATCTCGCACGCGACCAGGAGCGCGCATTGACCGCCGACGGCGGCGGCGGGATCAAAAATGGCAGCGCCGAGTTCGTTGCCCAAGAGGAGATGAACCGCCACTCGGGCTATTGGTGGTCCCCAGACGGCCGGCACATCGCGTTCGCACGCGTCGACGAGACGTCTGTGCCCAGCATTGAGCGTCTGGAAATCACGGCCGACAACGTCAAATCCGCCGCTCAGCGCTACCCGCTCGCCGGCGGCGCCAATGTACGCATCAGTCTCGGCGTCGTGAACATCGCCGGCGGCGCGACGACGTGGATAGCACTCGGTGCCGACGAGGACTTTTACCTCGCGCGCGTCAACTGGCTCCCGGACGCCAAGACGCTGGCTATTCAGCGCGAAAGCCGCAATCAGCGCCGCTTGGATTTGCTGTTCGCCGATAGTGCGAGCGGCGCCGGACGCATCGTGCTGACGGAGACCAGCGATAGTTGGATCGAACTGCATGATGAGCTGACGTTCCTGCAGCGCGCCGATGAGTTCATCTGGGCGTCGAATCGCGACGGCTTCATGCACCTGTATTTGTACGATCACGAGGGCCGGCTGCTGCGGCGCTTGACCGCCGGCGATTGGAACGTCGACGATTTTCACGCGCGCGCGGTCAAGGCGGTCGATGAAGCGCGCCGCCTCGTTTATTTCACGGCCAATGCGCCGAACCCGACGATGCGCAATCTATACGTCGCATCGCTGGATAGCCGCGATCCCGCGCGCATCCGGCGGATCTCTCGCGAGGACGGCGTGCATGCGATCGCGATGTCCGCCGCGGCCGATATCTATGTCGATCAGTACACGAGCCGCACGCAGCCACCGCAGCTGAGTTTGCGTGAGCGGGACGGTACGTTGATCGCCTTTATTCAGGAAAATCGTCTCGACGAGGCGCATCCGTACGCGCCTTACAGCGCCGACGACGCCGTGCCGCAGTTCGGCACGCTCGCCGCCGACGACGGCCAGACGCTCTGGTACCGGCTGTTCAAGCCGCATGATTTCGACGTCAATCGCCGCTACCCCGTGATCGTCGACGTGTACGGCGGACCCGGCGTCGCGCGCGTGCTCGATGAGTGGACCGGCGGCACGTTCACGCAACTGCTGACGCGCGCCGGCTTTCTCGTCTGGCAACTCGACAATCGCGGCAGCGGCTTTCGGGGCACGGCGTTTCAGGCGCCGATCCAGGGGCGCTTGGGCGAGATCGAGGTAGCCGACCAGATCCAGGGTGCCCGTTGGCTCGCATCCCAGCCCTACGTCGACGCCGCGCGGATCGGCGTCTGGGGATGGAGTTATGGGGGTTACCTCAGCCTGATGCTGCTGTGCAAAGCGGCGGATTTATTCCGCGCCGGCGTCGCCGGCGCGCCGGTCACCGACTGGGCGCTCTACGACACGCATTATACAGAGCGCTACCTCGGCCGGCCGCAGGACAACGCGGCGGGATACGCAGCGAGTTCGGTGTTGCCATACGCGCCGGCGCTCTGCGGCCGGCTCTTGCTGATACACGGCATGGCCGATGACAACGTACTGTTCCTGCACAGCATCAAACTGATGCGCAAGCTGCAGGATCTCGGCACAGCGTTCGACCTGATGCTCTACCCCGGCGCCAAACACGGCCTGACACGCCAGCACGACGGGCGGCATGCGTACGCGACAATCCTGCGGTTCTTCATGGCCAATCTCGGCTAAAATACGCGCTACGACGAGGTTCGCTGCGGATGAACCCCCGCGCGCGCGAGGTCGGCCCCTTGAAGCGGGGGCCTACGGGACGATCTCGTTGATCCCGGCCGCACCCCCGCTCCACGCCGCGGCGAGGGCGATGCCGCGCGCAAACACCGGCAGATTGATCGACGCGCACAGCGCGCTCAGGGCGTCGGCCGACAGCACGGGGCGCAGCGCCACGAAATCGGCACCTGCACCAAGCGCCGCACGCGCATCCTCGAGGCCGTCGCACAGCACTCCGTACAGCGGGCGCCGGTCGCGCGGTCCCGCGATGGGCGCGCCGATGCGGTAAATCGGCGTCTCGAGGGCGGTGAGCCGCTCCGGCAGCCGCAAGGCCGTGACCGCCGGCCGATCGGCCGGCAGGATCGCTTCAGCCGCCAGCGCCGCAAGATCGCACCAGCGCAGGCGTTGGCCGTCGAGACCCACCGGCGCGCCGCGATACCGGGTGACGACCCAGACATCGAGCAGAATCTCGCGGTCGGGATAGCGGTAGCGGACGCAGATCAACGGGCGGGCCGCGTCCACGCTGATGCCGATCTCCTCGTCGAGCTCGCGCTCGAGGGCGGCGAGCCGCGTCTCGCCGCCCTCGAGCTTGCCGCCCGGAAACTCCCAGCTGCCCGCGAGGTGCCGGCCCGCGGGGCGCTCCGCCAGCAGCACGCGACCGCGCTCGTTCTTGAGAACGCCCGCGACTACATGCACGGGGCCGCGCGACGGCTCTCGGCCCACGTGTGCGCTTCAGCCGCTCGCCTGTTGCAGCGCGCCGTGGCAGTGCTTGTATTTTCGGCCGGAACCGCACGGACACGGTTCGTTGCGCCCGACCTTCGGGACTGGCCGCACGAACGGCGTCGCGACCTGTGCGATGCTGCGCGGCGCGGCTTGCGCCGCAGCGTCGCCCGGCTCGAACGGCCGCTGCGCTGCGGCGCCGCCCTGGATCGGCGAAACGGCCTCGGCATGCTGCATTTGCAGCGCGCGCGCGAGCCGCCGCTGGCGCTCGGTCTCCTCGCGCTCGATCTCCTCCTGGCTGCGCACCTGGATTTTCGACACCGTCGTGATCGTGTCGAGCTTGATCCTGTCGAGCATCGCCGAGAACAACGCAAACGCTTCGCGCTTGTACTCTTGCTTGGGATCCTTCTGCGCGTAGCCACGCAGATAGATACCCTGGCGCATGTAGTCCATCGCCGCCAGATGCTCGCGCCAGTGTTGATCGAGCGTGCGCAGCATCACTTCTTTTTCGATGTAACGCATGACCTCGGCGCCGACGCTGGTGACCTTCGCCTGATAAGCCTGTTCGATCGCTTCCAGCACTTTCTTCTTCAGCGTCGAACCGTCTCCCGACTCCTCGGCCTGCAGCCAGTCGGTGAGCGGCAACTGCGGGCCGAAATCGCGTTCGATCGCTTGCGCAAGAGCCGGCGCATCCCATTGATCTTCGGCGCTGCCCGCCGGCACGAATTGTTCGACGATTTTGTCGACGATCTCCTCACGAATGCCGACGACGGCCTCGGCTACGTCCGCGGCACTCATCAGATCGGTGCGCTGTTGATAGATCACACGCCGCTGATCGTTGGCGACGTCGTCGTACTCCAGCAGCTGTTTGCGTGCATCGAAGTTGTGTTGCTCGACACGGCGCTGCGCACGTTCGATCTGGCGGGTGAGCATGCCGCTCTCGATCGCCTCGCCAGCCTTCATGCCGACGCGCGTCATCAGTGCTTTCATCCGCGTCGGATCGCCGAAGATGCGCATCAGATTGTCTTCGAGCGCGAGATAGAAGCGGCTCGATCCCGGGTCGCCTTGGCGTCCCGACCGGCCGCGCAGCTGATTGTCGATGCGCCGCGACTCGTGGCGTTCGGTGCCGACGATGTGCAGGCCGCCCGCGGCGAGCACCTGATCGTGGCGTTTCTGCCATTCCTCGTGGATTTGACCTAGCTGCACGTCCGTGGGATTTTCGATCGCGTCGATCTGCATTTGCGGACTGCCGCCGAGCACGATGTCCGTGCCGCGGCCCGCCATGTTCGTCGCAATCGTGACCGCTCCCGGCCGGCCGGCCTCGGCGACGATGTGCGCCTCGCGCTCGTGCTGTTTGGCATTCAGCACTTCATGCGGAATCTTCTCCGCTTGCAGCAGCTTCGACAGCCGCTCCGACGTCTCGATCGAGGTCGTGCCGACCAGTGTCGGCTGGCCGCGCTTCACGCAGTCCTGGATGTCCTCGAGAATCGCCTGGAATTTATCGTGCTCCGACAGGAACACGAGGTCCGAGCGGTCGTTGCGGATCATCGGTTTGTGCGTCGGAATCACGGCGACTTCCAGACCGTAGATCTCCTGGAATTCGAACGCCTCCGTATCGGCCGTGCCGGTCATGCCGGACAGCTTCGCGTACAGACGGAAGTAATTCTGAAAGGTGATCGAGGCGACGGTCTGGTTCTCCTCGCGCACCGTGACGCTTTCCTTGGCCTCGACCGCTTGATGCAGGCCGTCGGACCAGCGCCGCCCTTGCATCGTGCGCCCCGTGAATTCATCGACGATGATGACTTCGCCGCCGCGCACGATGTAATCGACGTCGCGCTTGTACAGCGAATGCGCGCGCAGCGCCGCGTTCAAGTGATGCATCAGGCGGATATTGGTCGCGTCGTACAGACTCTCGCCGTCGCGCAGCAGACCGATCTCCGCCATCAGTTCCTCGACCTTGGCGTGCCCGTCCTCGGTCAGCGTCGCTTGCTTGGTCTTCTCATCGACCGCGTAGTCGCCGGGTCCATCCTCTTCCTTTTGCCGCGTCAGCCGCGGGATCAGCGCGTTGATCTTGATGTAGAGTTCCGTGCTCTCCTCGGCGGGACCGGAAATGATCAGCGGCGTTCGCGCCTCGTCGATCAAAATCGAGTCGACTTCGTCGACGATCGAGAATGCGAGTTTGCGCTGCACGCGGTCCTCGAGACGGAACGCCAGGTTATCGCGCAAATAATCGAAACCGAACTCATTATTCGTGCCATAGGTGATATCGCAGGCGTAGGCGGCGCGTTTTTCCTCCGGGCTTTGGGCGTTCTTGATGACGCCGACTTCGAGGCCGAGGAAGCGGAATACCGGCGCCATCCAATCCGAGTCGCGCTGCGCCAAGTATTCGTTGACGGTCACGACGTGCACGCCCTCGCCGCTCATGGCATTCAAATAAGCCGGCAGCGTCGCCATCAGCGTCTTGCCCTCGCCGGTGCGCATTTCCGCGATCTTGCCGGCATGCAGCACCAGACCGCCGATCAACTGCACATCGAAATGGCGCAGACCGAGCTTGCGGCGGGACGCCTCACGCACCAGCGCAAAGGCTTCGTGCGCCAGATCGTCGAGCGTCGCGCCGGCCGCGAAGCGGGCTTTCAATTCGCGCGTCTTCTCGGGAAATTGCGCGTCCGGCAACGCCTGGACCGCGGCCTCGAGCGCATTGACCGCCGTTACGGTGCGGCTCAACTCCTTGATCAGGCGCTGATTACGGCTGCCGAATACCTGCCTCAGAAGCTTCCACACGCGACGGAACCCTCGAAAAACTGAGTATTGTACGGGTAGACCGGGAAGGCGGGAAATCGTTTCGACGCGGCGCGGCGGACAGCCGGCCTAGCGAACCTGGCCGACGAACCGCAGCGGATTGACTTCGACGCCGTTTTTCAGCACTTCGAAATGCAGGTGCGGCCCCGTCGAGCGCCCGGTCGAGCCCATCAACGAGATCTCCTCGCCTTTGCGCACCATATCGCCGGCTTGGACCAGGAGTTTCTCGTTGTGGCAATAGCGTGTCGACAATCCATTGCCATGATTGATCTCGACCATATTGCCGTAGCCGCCACGCGGGCCTGCCCAGGTCACGAGTCCCGCGGCGACCGCGTCCACCGGAGTGCCCTCACGGCCCGCAAAATCGATGCCCTTGTGAAATTCGCTGAAACCGGTGAACGGGTCGGTGCGCCGTCCGAAGTACGAGGATATCCACGCGTTGGCCACCGGACTGCCGTGCGGGTAAACCTGCTTGTTCAGTTCGCGCGTCAAAATCAAGTTCTCGAGCACGCCCAATTGCTGTTCACGGCTGGACAACTGCGATTGCAATTGATCGACCATCGCGGTCAGACTCGGTATCTGCACTGCCTGGCCGTCCGCGCCGCTGTCCCCGCCCAGCGGCGGCGGCCGGCCGAAATCGAATTCGCCGTCGTTCAAATTCGCCATGTGCGTCAACCGGTTACCGAGCGCATCCAGCCGGATCACGCTGGCGTCCATCAGCCCGACCCGCTGTGCCAGAGCATTGACCTTTTCTTGCAAGGTGCGCCGCACCTCTTCGATCTGCGCCTGCTGGCGCAGAATCTGCGCGGACCAGTTGCGTAGCTGCGCGATTGGATTAGCGCTACGGCTGCGCGCGCCCAGACTCATGCCGACCGTGAAACCGCCGCCGACGATGGCCGCCACGCACAGCAACGCGGCCACAATGAACATCGGATTGCGCAGGTCCAATTGTTTCACCCGGCCCGACTGTCGACCGACAAAAATGACGTTCATAAGGATTGCATTTCCAACGCTCGCATCGCGCGTTTCACTGGTAACCCCGCCGTCTTAAGCCCTATCGCTGGTAGCCGAGCCGTAGACCGGTAGCTTTGCGTCCTCGTCTTTCGGCGAGTATGCCCTTGTCAGCCGGCTAGACTATGCAGAAAAAATATACTCAAAACAAGGATTTCCGTACACAATTCAAGTAGATAATTATCGCGACCCTACTGTGCTGCAATGCAAAATCCCAAGCCTCTCAGCGAGTTATTGCGCTTACATAATAAGCGGCTCATCGCCCTCGGCGAGCAACTTAAGGAACGCAACGTCGTTCTGGAGCGGGTGCATGCGTCGGTAGCGCCACCGTTGGCCGCGCACCTCGTCAGCGCCGGAATCGAACATGGCCGGCTGACGATCGGGGTGACCAGTGCCGCGTGGGCGTCGCGCCTACGCTATTTGACCCGCGCGGTGCGATCGCAAGTGGGCGCCGCCTTGGGCGTCGAGATCACCAGCATCCGGGTGCGCATCGTGCCCGCACCACCGGCGCGGCGATAGCGCGGCGGCCTGGGCTGTCAGCGCGACTGGGTCGTCGGCGAACCCAAGCCGTTATCACGCATGGGCAACGGCCGGCACGTAGGAAATCGGCGCGTCGGCCGAACTCGCGAAAGTGACTTCCTCCCAGGCGCTCTGCGTGTCGATCAGCTTGCGCAGCAGTTGATTGTTGAGCGCATGCCCCGATTTGAAGCCGCTAAACTCGCCGATCAAGCTGTGGCCCAGCAAGTACAGGTCGCCGATCGCGTCGAGGATTTTGTGTTTGACGAATTCGTCTTCGTAGCGCAGCCCGTCTTCATTGAGGATGCGGTAGTCGTCGAGAACGATCGCATTGTCCAAATTGCCGCCGAGCGCAAGATTGCGGGCGCGCAGGCTCTCCAGATCGCGCATGAAGCCGAATGTGCGGGCGCGGCTCACCTCGCGCAAGAACGAGGTCGTCGAAAAGTCCATCGAGGCGAATTGGGAATGTTTCTTGAAGGTCGGATGATCGAACTCGATCTCGAAATTCACCTTGAATCCATCGTAGGGATCGAAGCGCGCCCACTTGTCGCCGTCTTCGACGCGCACGCTCTGCAGAATCCGGATGAAGCGCTTCGGCGCCATTTGCTCTTCGATCCCGGCCGATTGCAGCAGGAAAACGAACGGACCGGCGCTCCCGTCCATGATCGGCACCTCGGCGGCGCTGACTTCAACCATGGCGTTGTCGATACCCAGACCCGCCAGCGCCGACAGCAAGTGCTCGACCGTCGATATTTTTGCCTCGCCACGATGCAAGGTGGTGCCCAGCATCGTCTCGCCGACATGTTCGGCACGCGCCCTGATATCGACGGGGTGAGGCAAATCGGTGCGGCGGAACACGATGCCGGTGTCCGGCAGCGCCGGACGCAGCGTCATCAAAACCTTCTTGCCAGTGTGCAGCCCGATTCCAGAGGCCCGGATCGAATTCTTCAGTGTTCTTTGATTCAGCATTTTTGTGTCAAACCGCAAAGCTTAAATAGCCGCAAAGGTATCACAGCAAACGTCCGGCATTCACAAATAAGGGCGGCGCCCGGGGCCGTTGCCGGACCGCAAGGGCGCCGAAGTCTGGAATGTCCAACGCCGGGCCGGCTCTAATCGGCCTGTCTGCGCAAGAACGCCGGAATATCCAGCATATGCTCGGAATCCGCCGCGCCGCGCAAGCCGTCGCCGACCGCGCGCTGCCGCTGGACCGTGGGCTTATCGAGCATCGCGTAATCGGTCGCAGCCGGTGCGCAACCGCGGCGCACTACCCGCATCGGCGGTGGCGGTGCGGCGATCACCGCAGCGGCCGGCTCGCGCGATGCCTTCGCGACCGGACGGCCAAGGCCGGTGGCGACGACCGTGACCCGAATCTGATTGCTCATCTCCGGATCGATGACCGTACCGACGACGACCGTGGCGTCATCCGATGCAAACTGCTTGATGACGTTGCCAACCTCCTGGAATTCGCCGATCGACAGGTCCATGCCCGCCGTGACATTGACCAGAATGCCCTGCGCGCCCGCCAGATTGATATCTTCCAGCAAGGGACTCGAAATCGCAGCCTCGGCCGCTTCGCGCGCGCGATCCTCGCCGGTCGCACTGCCCGAACCCATCATCGCCATGCCGGTCTCCGACATGACCGTGCGCACGTCGGCAAAATCGACGTTGATTAGACCGGGCCTCGTGATCAGTTCCGCGATGCCCTGCACGGCGTTCTGGAGCACCGTATTGGCCGCTTTGAAGGCATCCAACAACGTCGTTGCGCTGCCGAGCACCGACAGCAGCTTTTGGTTCGGAATCGTGATCAAGGAATCGACGTACTTCGACAGTTCCAGCATGCCGTTGTCGGCCACGCGCGAACGCTTGTTGCCCTCCATTTCGAACGGCTTCGTCACGACGGCAACGGTCAGGATGCCGAGTTCCTTCGCGACCTGCGCGACGACCGGCGCGGCGCCCGTGCCGGTGCCCCCGCCCATGCCGGCGGTGATGAACAGCATGTCGCAACCCTCGATCAGCTCGATGATGCGGTCACGGTCTTCCATCGCGGCTTGACGGCCGACCTCGGGATCGGCGCCGGCCCCCAACCCCTTGGTGATGTTGCAGCCGATTTGCAGGGCCGTGCGCACTTGCGAGTGCTTCAGCGCCTGGGCATCGGTGTTGATGCAGATGAACTCCACGCCCTCGAGTCCCGCTTGCACCATGTGCGAGACGGCGTTGCCGCCGCCGCCGCCGACTCCGAGAACTTTGATGACTGCATTTTGGCTATATGAATCCATCAGTTCGAACATTCCAATTCTCCTTTATCGGTGTTATTAAAAATTGCCCTGAAACCACGTCTTCATGCGTTCAAAAATATTCTTCATGCCGCCCGCGAGCAGCGGCCCCTCGTTCCTCTGCAGGTCCATAGTGCTTTTCGCGTACAGCAGCAGGCCGACGCCGGTGGCATGGATCGGATTGCTGACGACGTCGACGAGCCCGCTGACGTACTGCGGCACACCGAGACGCACCGGCATGTGAAACACTTCTTCGGCCAATTCGATCGCACCTTCCATTTTCGCCGTGCCGCCGGTCAGCACGATGCCGGTGGCAACCGTCTCTTCCAAACCGCTGCGCCGCAGCTCGTCGCGGATCAACGCGAACAGCTCCTCGTAGCGCGGCTCGACGATCTCGGCGAGCGTCTGGCGCGCCAGGCGCCGCGGCGGACGGTCGCCGACGCTCGGCACTTCGATCGTCTCGTCGGGATTGGCTAGCTGCGACAACGCGCAGGCATACCTGATTTTGATTTCTTCGGCGTACTGCGTCGGCGTGCGCATCGAAACCGCGATGTCGTTGGTGACTTGGTCGCCGGCGATCGGAATGACCGCGGTGTGGCGGATCGCGCCGCCGCCGAATACGGCGATATCGGTGGTGCCGCCGCCGATGTCGACGACGCACACGCCGAGGTCCTTCTCATCCTCGGTCAGCACCGCATAGCTGGACGCGAGCTGTTCCAAGACGATGTCCTCGACTACGAGACCGCAGCGCTGCACGCATTTGACGATGTTCTGCGCGGCGCTGTCTGCACCGGTGACGATGTGCACCTTCGCCTCCAAGCGCACGCCGGACATGCCGATCGGATCGCGGATCCCCTCCTGCGAGTCGATGATGTATTCCTGCGGCAACACGTGCAGAATCTTCTGATCCGCGGGAATGGCGACCGCCTTGGCCGCGTCGATGACGCGTTCTACATCGCCCTGCACGACTTCTTTGTCCTTGATCGCGACGATCCCGTGGGAGTTCAGACTGCGCACATGGCTGCCGGCGATGCCGGCATAGACCGAGTGGATTTCGCAGCCGGCCATCAGCTCCGCCTCCTCGACCGCACGCTGTATCGATTGCACGGTGGACTCGATGTTGACGACGACACCCTTCTTCAGGCCGCGCGACGGGTGGCTGCCGATGCCGATGATCTCGAGTGCGCCGTCGGCTTTTATTTCACCGACGATTGCGACCACCTTGCTGGTGCCGATGTCGAGGCCGACGAGCAGATTTCGGTCGGAACGCTTAGCCATAACGGTGTCGATTCCTCATGCGTCGGTGTCGCCGCGACGTTTTGTCGGTACCGTTGCGGGTGCGGCCGCGGTTCGCCAACCAATCGCAAAACCGTTGGCATAGCGCATATCCACGTACGAAATCTCGTTGAGCTGGTGTGCGACGATTTGCGCCGCGGTGCCGACGAACCGATCGAGCCGCTCGGCGACTTGCTCGCGCCCGAGACGCACCGTCACGCCATTGGTCAGATCGAACTCCCAGGCGCCGCGCTCGTCGAGACGCAGCGCCGCGATACGCATGCCCTCCTCGAGCAGCCGCGGTTCGGCGGATAGATACAGCGCCGCCACCTGGGCTTCGGTGCCGTCCGGTCCGCTGAGGCGCGGCAGTTCCGGGGGCACGTGCGCCAGGGCTTTGACGAACAACTCACCGCGCATGTTCAACAGCCCCGCGTCGTCCCAACGCGCGACCGCAGTCTGCTCGATCACGGTCAAATGCAAGCTGTTCGGCCAGCGCCGCTGCACGCGCACTTGATCGACCCACGGCAGCGTCTCGACGGCCCGCTGGATGCCGTCGAGATCGGCCGACATGAATCCGGCGCTCAAATACGGCGCAATCGCCTTTTCGATGTCGCCGGGCGAGACGCGCAGGAACGGGCCGTCCATGGAGACGACGCGCACCGGCCGATCGAGCCCCCACGTCATTGCGCCGAGACAGGCGACGACCACCAGAAGCAGGGCGCCCTTGCGCATCAACGCGCGCCAATCGATCGCGGCGCGCAGGGCTTGCCACGGCGGAGCCGTTGTCCTCGCGGGCCTTTTGAACCGATTGCGCGGATAGATCAGCTGGGGAATCATCGACGTTCCCTCGAGAAGCTCGTCTCCAGTACCCGCCACACCAACTCGGCGAAATCGATGCCCTCCTGCCGCGCCGCCATCGGCACGAGGCTGTGATCGGTCATTCCCGGCGTCGTGTTGATCTCGATGAAATAGAAGCGCCCGCTCGCCGCGTCGCGCATGAAGTCGACGCGGCCCCAGCCTTCGCAATCGGTCACGCGAAAAGTCGCGAGCGCCGCCGCCTGCAGCTCGGCCTCGGCTGCGGTGGAAAGACCGCTGGGACAGTGATACTGCGTATCGTTGCGGAAGTACTTCGCCTGGTAATCGTAGAACTCGGTGGCGGTTTCGATGCAGATCGACGGCAGTGCGGCATTTTGCAACACGCCGATGGTGTATTCCGGTCCGTCGATAAAGCGCTCGGCGAAGACGACCGGATCGACGCTGCGCGCCGCCGCGAACGCCGCCGGCAGTTCCGCGGCGCTCTTGACCTTATTGATGCCGACGCTGGAGCCCTGCGAAGCCGGCTTGACCATCATCGGCAGGCCGATGCGCTGCACGGCGCCGCCCATATCGTCGGCAGCCGCGAGTACCGCGTATTCCGGCACCGCGAAACCGGCGCCCGCGACGACGCGCTTGGTCTTCAGCTTATCCATCGTCAGCGCCGAGGCGAGCACGCCGCTGCCGGTATATGGCACGCCCAGCCACTCGAGCGCGCCTTGGATCAAGCCGTCCTCGCCACCCGGGCCATGCAGCGCGAGCCACGCCCGCGCGAATCCTTCGTCGGCGAGGGCTTGGATAGAACGGTCGCGCGGATCGAACGGCTGCGCATCGACGCCGCGGCGCCGCAGCGCCGCGAGCACGGCATTGCCGGTGAGCAGCGAGATCTCGCGCTCCGAGGAATCGCCGCCCAATAAAACGGCGACCTTGCCGAATTCCCGAGGACTCTCGGCGCGGCGCGAATCGGCGGCGGCTTTCAGCAAACTCATGCCGCTTCTCCGACGATCCGCACTTCGGTTTGCAGCGCGATCCCGTGGACGGCCGCGACGATGCGCTGAGCGTGGCGGATCACGGCCTCGATGTCCCCCGCACGCGCGGCGCCATGGTTGATGATGAAATTCGCGTGCTTTTCCGACACCGACGCATCGCCGATCCGAAATCCCTTCAGACCCGCGCTCTCGATCAACCGCGCGGCATGCTCGCCCGGCGGATTCGTGAACACCGAACCGCAGCTCCATGCGCCGATCGGCTGGGTGTCCCTACGGCGCTCCAGCAACTTCCGAATCGTGCCGGTACGCACGCTCGGCTTGTGTTCGAACTCGAGACGCGCCGCGACGAACCATTCACCGTCCAATCCGCGCACGCTGCGGTAGCCGATGTCAAAATCGGTCGCTTTGCGCGTACGGCGGACGCCGCGCCGGTCGAGCACATCCACTTGCACGACGTGTTTCCAGGTCTCGCCGCCCCAGGCGCCAGCATTCATCGCCAGCGCGCCGCCGAGCGTACCGGGGATTCCGGCAAAGAATTCCGCGGGCCCCAGACCCCATTGCACGCATTGCTTGGCGATGCGTGCGCACGGCACGCCGGCTTCGGCATCGATGCCGGTCGCGCTGACGCGCGCGATCCGCCCGAGTGCGCCGTGCGTGACGACGACCGCACCGCGAAAGCCGCCGTCGCGCACCAACAGGTTGCTGCCGAGCCCCACCCACAGCAGCGGCACGTCGGGCGGCAACTGGCGGACAAACGCCGCTAAATCCGTCGCATCGCGCGGCACGAACAACAGATCGGCCGGTCCGCCGGCGTGCCACGAGGTGTGCTTGGACATCGGCACGTCGCGCAGCACGCGTGCGGCGAATTCCGCCGACAGCGGGGCTGTGTTCGGCTTGCCGTTCATACGGCCGCCCCGGCGCCGAGACGCGCTTTCAGCTCCAGCGCCGCCGCACCGATGTTGCCCGCGCCCATGGTCACCAGGAGGTCGCCGTCGCGCAGCACGCCGCGCAGGGAGTCGGCGAGATCCTCGACCCGCTCGACGAATACCGGTTCGACGCAACCGCGGCTGCGCACCGCGCGGCAGATCGCCCGGCCGTCTGCACCGGCGATCGGCGCCTCGCCAGCCGAGTACACTTCGGTCACCAGCAACACATCGGACTCGCCGAGCACGCGCGCAAAATCGTCGAGCAAATCGCGCGTGCGCGAGTAGCGGTGCGGCTGAAACGCCAGCACGATGCGCCGTGCGGGCCAGCCCTGACGCAGCGCGTCGAGCGTCGCCGCGATCTCGGTCGGATGATGCCCGTAGTCATCGATCAGCAGCGCGCTGCCGCCCGGCCAATGCAGGTCGCCGAGCTGCTGCAGGCGCCGGTCGATGCCCTGAAAATTCGCCAACGCACGCTGAATCGGCGCATCGCCGATACCGAGTTCGCCGGCAACCGCGACTGCGGCGAGCGCGTTCAGAACGTTGTGGCGTCCAGGCAGATTGATCGTGATCGCGAGCGGCGCGTGGCCGGAACGCAGCGCCTCGCAGAATGATTGCATGCCCTCGCGGCGCACGTTGACCGCACGGATGTCCGCGTCCTCGTCGAACCCGTAGGTCACGTACGGCCGGGCAACCTCGTCGAGGATGCCGCGCACCTCTGCATCGTCGGTACAGAGCACCGCGAGGCCGTAGAACGGCAGGTTGTGCAGAAACTCGACGAAACTCTGCTTGAGCCTGGAAAAATCCCCTTCATGCGTCGCCAAGTGATCGTTGTCTATGTTGGTCACGATCGCGATCATCGGCTGCAAGTGCATGAACGAGGCGTCGCTCTCGTCGGCTTCGGCGACGAGGTAGCGGCCGGCGCCCAGCCGCGCATTGCTGTCGCTGCTCTTCAGCCGGCCGCCGATCACGAACGTCGGATCAAGGCCGCCTTCGGCGAGGACGCTGGCGACCAAGCTCGTCGTCGTCGTCTTGCCGTGCGTGCCGGCGACCGCCACCGAATAGCGGAAGCGCATCAATTCACCGAGCATTTCCGCGCGCGGCACGACCGGCACGCGCTTGGCCAGCGCGGCCGCAATTTCCGGATTTTCACGGCGCACGGCGCTGGAAACGACGACGACGTCGGCCGCGCCGAGGTGCTGCGCCGCGTGGCCGATGAACACCGTCGCGCCCAAACGCGTCAGGCGCGCGGTGACCGCGTTCGCCTTGATATCGGAGCCTTGCACCGCGTAGCCCAAATTGAGCAGCACCTCGGCGATGCCGCCCATGCCGCTGCCGCCGATGCCGACGAAGTGAATCCGTTGAATGCGGCCCATGCGATCGTTCATGGTTGTGCCGCCGAGGCCATGCAAAGATCCGCGAGCTGCGCCGCCGCGTCGGTGATTGCGGACGCGCGCGCCGCTTCGGCCATCCGCAACAGCCGGGCGCGGTCGACCGACAGTTCGCGCACCAAGCCGCTGAGACGCGCAGCGTCCAAATCGCGCTGTTGCACGACGATGGCGGCGCCGATGCGCACCATGACATCGGCGTTCCGGGTTTGATGATCGTCGACGGCCGCCGGAAACGGAATCAACAGCGCGCCGAGACCGGCCGCCTGCAGTTCCGCGATTGTCAGTGCGCCGGCGCGACAAATCGCCAGATCCGCCCAGCCGTAGGCTTCGGCCATATCCTCGATGAACGCCGACACGTCGGCATCGACGTTCGCCCGTGCGTACGCACGGCGCGCGGCGTCGAGACCGCGTTCGCCCGTCTGATGCCGCACCAGCGGGCGCTGCGCGGCCGCCATGCGCGCGAGAGCCTCGGGCAGCACTTCGTTCAGGCGCTGAGCACCCTGGCTGCCGCCGAGTACGAGCACGCGCGCGCGACCGCTGCGCCCCGAGAAGCGTAGCGCCGGCGCCGCGAGTGCCGCAATGTCCGCGCGTAGCGGATTGCCGATGCAACGCGCGGCGATGCGGCCGCCGAAACTGCCGGGAAACGCCTCCAGCACGTGCACGGCGAAGCGTGCGAGGCAGCGGTTGGTCATGCCGGCAACCGCATTCTGTTCGTGGATCAACAACGGGATGCGCATCAGCCATGCGGCAATGCCGCCGGGGCCGCTGGCGAAACCTCCGGCACCGAGCACGGCGCGCGGCCGCACGCGGCGCAGAACGCGCGCGGCCTCGAGGACCGCCTTCAATAGCCGCAGCGGCGCGAGCAGCCATGTGGCCAAACCCTTGCCGCGCACTCCGGCAACGCGCACCCATTCGATCGGAAAGCCATTCGCCGGCACCAAACGCGATTCCATGCCGCCCGGCACGCCGAGCCACACGACCGGGACGCCGCGCTCCCGCAGGACGTTGGCGACCGCGAGCGCCGGAAACACATGCCCGCCGGTGCCGCCCGCCATGATCAAGACCGGTCCGCCGATCATCGCACACCTGCCGCGGTGCGCATGACGGCCGACCGCGAGGCGCATTTGACCTCGTGATAAATCCGCAGCAAGACGCCGATCCAGGCGAGCGTCACCAGCAAGCTGCTGCGGCCGTAGCTCAGCAGCGGCAGCGTCAAACCCTTCGTCGGCAGCACGCCCATGTTGACGCCCATATTGACGATCGCCTGAACGCCGACCCATACGCCGAATGCGAGCGCCAGGTGCGACTGAAAGCGCAATCCCGCCTGCGCCGCCATCCGCGAAATCTGCAGCGCACGCCATACCAACGCGACGAACAGTGCGATGACGCCGATCACGCCGGCCAGGCCGAGTTCTTCGCCGAGCACCGCGAATACGAAATCGGTGTGTGCCTCCGGCAAATAAAACAGTTTCTGCACGCTGCTGCCGAGGCCGACGCCGAACCAGGAGCCGCGGCCGAACGCGATCAGCGACTGGGTCAACTGGAAGCCGCTGTTGAACGGATCGTCCCACGGATGTAGAAATCCGGTCAGCCGCTTCAGCCGGTATGCGGAGGTCACCGCCAATAGAGCGAACACGAACGCCGACCCACATAACAGCAGCAGCACGAAACGCAGACGCGCGCCGGCGACGAACAGCACGGCGATGCCGGTCGCGAACAGCACCGTCGTCGCGCCGAAATCCGGTTCCAACAGCAGCAGCAACGCGGCAACACCGAGCAGGCCGACGGGCTTCAGCAGTCCGGGAAGCGTCCGCTCGAGCTCGCCGCGCTTGCGCACGCAGTAGCTGCACACCCAATTCAGCACCAGCACCCGCGCGAGCTCCGACACTTGGAAACTGACCGGACCGATCCGCAGCCAGCGGCGCGACCCATTGACCACCGCACCGATACCCGGGATCAGCACGAGCAGCAGCAAGGTCAAACCGCACAGCAGCAGCAGCATTGCGTACCTGTCCCAAAGCGCGGTAGGCACTCGGGTCAGCACCCAGGCGAAGCCCACGCCGAGCAGGCCGTAGGTGAACTGCCGTTCGAGAAAAAAGAACGGATCGCCGTAGTAGCGCGCGGCAATCGACATCGATGCGGACGTCACCATGATCAGGCCCACCAGGAACAGCGCGGCGACCAAACCGATCGTCACGGTGTCCCAAGCGAATGGCATGCGGTCGCGCGCCCGCAGCCCGCGCGCGATCGGCGCGGCGCTCATGCCGGTCTCCTGGCCAGCGCGCGCACGGCGGCGGCGAACTCATTGCCCCGATGAGCGTAGTCGCGGAACATGTCGAAGCTCGCGCAAGCCGGCGAGAGCAGAACGGTATCGCCGGCCTGCGCGGCCTGCGCCGCGGCCTCGACCGCGGCCGGCAGCGATTGCGCCCGGCGCAGGTCGCAGACTCCATCGAGCGCGCGCGCGAGCGGTTCGGCATCCTTGCCGATCAGCACGGTCATGCGCACCTTGCCGCGAAATGCCGCGGCGAGCGGCGTGAAATCCTGACCCTTGCCTTCGCCGCCAGCGATGACGACGAGCGGCCGGTCGCTGCCGGCGACGGCGGCAATCGTTGCACCGACGTTCGTGCCCTTCGAATCGTCGACGTAGCGCACGCCGCGCACGTCCGCAACCCAAGCGGAGCGGTGCGGCAAGCCGGGGAAGGACTGTAGTGCCGTGAGCATCACCGCGGTCGGCAGGCCCGCCGCTTCGCCGAGCGCAAGCGCGGCCAGCGCGTTCGCAGCGTTGTGGCGGCCGCTGATCTTCAGCTGCCGCATGTCGAGCAGGCGCTCGCCGCGCCGCGACAAATAGCTCGCCGCACCGCGTTGCGTCAGGGAGAAATCGGCACCTTCGCACTGAATCGAAAAAGTCGACCGGTGTGCGGCGGGATACTGCATCGCCATGACCAAAGGATCGTCGGCGTTCATCACCACGTGGGCGGCTCTGGCGAAAATCCGCTCCTTTGCGCGCGCATACTCGGCGATGGACGAATAGCGGTCGAGGTGGTCGGCGCTGACGTTCAAAACGGCTGCAGCGGCCAAATCCAGCGACGACGTCGTTTCCAACTGAAAGCTCGACAATTCGAGCACGTACAGGTTCGGGACCGGGCGCTCGAGCAGGTCGAGCGCCGGTTCGCCCAAATTGCCGCCGGCGAGCACGCGCAAGCCGTGCGCACTCGCCATGTGCGCAACGAGGCTGGTGACCGTGCTCTTGCCGTTCGTGCCGGTGATGCCGATGACCGGCGCGCGCACCGCGCGCGCGAACAATTCGATGTCGCCGGCAACCTCGATGCCGCGGTCGCGCGCCGCACGCGCGATCGGCTCATCGAGCGACACGCCCGGCGACATCAGCACTTGCGTGGCGCCGTTCAGCAGCGACAGATCGAAGCCGCCGACGCGAATGTCGACCTTTTGCGCAAGATCGCCGAGTTCGGCAAGGCCCGGAGGCACCGCGCGGGTATCGGTGGCGCTCACCGGCACGCCGCGCTTTGCCAGGTAGCGCAGGCACGATGCGCCAGTCTTGCCGAGGCCGACGATGACGCTGCCCATCATCGGATCTTCAAGGTCGCGAGACCGGCCAACACGAGCACGAAACTGATGATCCAAAAGCGGACGATCACCTTTGGTTCGGCCCAACCCTTCAGCTCGAAATGATGATGGATCGGCGCCATGCGGAACAGCCGCTTGCCGGTGAGCTTGAACGAGCCGACCTGCAGTATCACCGACACTGTCTCCAGCACGAACACGCCGCCCATGATGAACAGCACGATTTCCTGGCGCACGATCACGGCGATCGTGCCGAGCGCCGCGCCGATCGCGAGCGCGCCGACATCGCCCATGAAAACCTGGGCCGGATAGGCGTTGAACCACAGGAATCCGAGGCCCGCGCCGACCAGCGTCGCGCTGAAAATCAGCACCTCGCCGACACCCGGAATGTACGGAATCTGCAGATAGGCCGCGAATTTGACGTTGCCGGTCGCATACGCGAAGACGCCGAGCGCGCCGGCGACCATGACTGCCGGCATGATCGCCAGCCCATCTAAACCGTCGGTCAAATTCACCGCGTTGCTCGTGCCGACGATGACGAAGTACGAGAAGCCCATGAACAACAACGTGCTCATCGGTATCGCAACGCTCTTGAAGAACGGCACGTACAGCGACGTCTCGGCGGCCGACTCGTGCAAATGCTGCAGTGCCAGCGCGGCGGCGAGCCCGGCGCACGACTGCGCCAGGTACTTGTAGCGCGCGGCAAGGCCCTTGGAATTGCCGACGATCAATTTCAAATAGTCGTCGTAAAAGCCGATCAAGCCGAAGGCCATCGTCGTCAGCAGCAGGATCCAGATGAAGCGGCTGGACAAATCCGCCCACAGCAGCGTGCCGAGCACGATCGCGACCAATATCAGTCCGCCGCCCATCGTCGGCGTGCCGGCCTTCGGCAAATGCGTCTTGGGGCCGTCGCTGCGCACGCGCTGGCCGATTTGATACCGGTTCAACGTATTGATCATGCGCGGGCCGATGCACAGCGCGATCGCGAGGGCCGTGATCGCCGCGAGAATTCCGCGCAGCGTGAGGTATTGAAAGACGTGGAATTCGGAATGCCGTCTGGCGAGCAATTCGGTTAGGTAGAGCAGCATGGCGCCGTCAACTCGCCAGCCGCGCCGGATCGGCCGCAGCAGCCGTCGCGGTCCCGCCGGTCAGCGCCTCGACGACGCGTTCCAGCCGATTGACGCGCGAACCCTTGATGAGCACCGTGACGCCGGGGGCGAGCTCCGCCTGCAGACGGCGAATCAGGGCCTCGGCGTCCGCGAACCACTCCGCGCCGCTGCCGAAGGTCTCGACCGCGCGCGGCGTCAGTGCACCGAGCGCGAACAAACGCGCAACGCCCTTTGCGCGCGCATAGGCGCCGATATCGGCATGGCTCGCGTCCGTGGTGCCGCCGAGCTCGCCCATATCGCCGAACACCAGCCATTTGGCTCCGCTCGATGCATTCAGCACATCGAGTCCGGCGCGCACGGAGCTCGGATTGGCGTTGTAGGAGTCGTCGATTATCCAACTGCCGCGCGCACCGGGCTTCAACTGCAGGCGTCCGGCGACGGCGCGAAATTCGCCGAGACCCGCGACAATGGCCGCGAGCGAGGCGCCAGCAGCCGCACTCGCGGCGGCCGCGGCGACGGCGTTCATCACGTTGTGAATACCGCCAGCGTGCAGGGTGATCGAGGCCTCGCCGAGCGGGCACTCCAATGAAAAGCGTGTCACGAACTCGCCGCGCTCGATGCCCTGATGTGGATTCGTCGCGCAAAAATCCGCCGCCGCGCACAGTCCGAAGCTCGCGATCCGGCGCGCGGCCGAAAGGGAGCGCCAGAACGGAACATAGGGATCGTCGGCATTGAGGACCGCCGTGGCGTCGGCCTCCAGACAGGCAACGGCCTCGCCCTCGCCCGCCGCGACGCCGTCCAGATCGCCGAAACCCTGCAGATGCTCGGCACCGGCATTGGTGATCACGGCGACCGTCGGGCGCACGAGCGGCATCAACGCGGCGATGTCGCCGCGCCGATTCGCACCGAGTTCGACCACCGCGCTGCGATGCGCGGCGTCGAGGCGCATCAGCGTCAGCGGCACGCCGATGTGGTTGTTGAGGTTGCCGCGCGTCGCCATGCACGGCCCCATCCGCGCTAGGATCGCGGCGCTCATTTCCTTGCACGTCGTCTTGCCGTTGCTGCCCGCCACCGCGACCACCGGCAGTTCGAAGGCTGCGCGCCACGCTCGCGCCAAACGCTGCAGCGCTCCAAGCGTGTCCGCGACGAGAATTTGCGGTATCGCCAACGGCAATCGCCGCTCGACGACGGCGCCGACGGCGCCGGCATCGGCGGCGGCCGCGGCGAAATCGGCGCCGTCGAAATTCGCGCCGCGCAACGCGACGAACAACGCGCCCGCCTGGAGCCTGCGGCTGTCGGTGGACACCTCGCCGAACGGGTGGTCCTCGCCGATCAGCCGGCCGCCGACCGCCTCCGCCGCGTCCTGCATACGGCGCCTCACGCGGCTTCCCCCAGGTGGCGCAGCGCTTCGCGGTGGTCGCTGAATTCGCGGCGTTGAGTGCCGTAGACCTGGTAGGTCTCGTGACCTTTGCCGGCGATCAGCACGATGTCGGCCGCCGCCGCCTCGCCGAGTGCGGTCGCGATCGCCTGCGCGCGATCGTGGATGATTCGGACCGTATGCGCGCGAATGCCGAGACCGATGTCATGCGTGATCCGCGCGGGATCCTCGGAGCGCGGGTTGTCGTCGGTGACGATGATGCGGTCGGCGAGGTCGTCGGCTGCGGCGCCCATCAACGGCCGCTTGCCCGCGTCGCGGTCGCCGCCGCAGCCGAACACGCACCACAGCGCACCGCCGCAATGTTCGCGCAGCGCGCCGAGAACCTTGGCGAGTGCATCCGGCGTGTGTGCGTAGTCGATGACGACCAGCGCCTTGCGGGCATCGCGCGCTGCGATGACCTCCATGCGGCCGGGCGGCGCGGCGCATTGCGCGAGCGCAGCGGCTGCCGCGGCAAGCGGCACGCCGAGCGACACGAGGCAACCGAGCACTACCAGCAAATTCTCCGCGTTGAAGCGGCCGATCAACTTGGATTGCAGCGCGGCGCGGCCGCATGTGCCGTCGAGCTGCAGCGACAGCCCGCGGGCCAGCGACTCGACTGCGGCAGCGTGCACGGTCCGCTG
>JAYTQR010000252.1:0-5994 GCA_043746615.1 Gammaproteobacteria bacterium
TGATGCTCGCTGGCGCTGTGCGCGAACCAATTCTGGCGCCCGTAGCTGTATTGGTAGCTCGGTTCGACGCCGGACGGCGCGTACCAGTTGGGGCGCTCCCAGCCGAACGCCTCGCCGAAGACGGCCCCCGCCGCCGTCAGCCGGTCATGCACCGCGGAGCGGCGCACGCCGCGTGCCGTCGCATATTGGCGGAATGGCCAGTGCGTCGCATACAGCAGGCCGAGACTCTCGGCGACGCGCGCGCGCAAGTATTTGCGGTTCTTCTGGAACGGCATGTTGCGCCGTACGTCCACTTCCCACAAATCGGCCGGCGGGTGTCCGTCGCGTATCCATTCGCAAACGACTTTGCCGACACCGCCGGCCGACTGCAGACCGATCGAGTTCAAGCCCGCGGCAACGAAGCAGTTGGCGAGTTCCGGCGCCTCGCCGAGGTGATAGCGGACATCCGGCGTGAAGCTTTCCGGCCCGCAGAAGAACTTCTGCAGTCCGGCCTGCCCGAGCGCCGGTATGCGGCGCATCGCGTCGATGAGGATCGGCTCGAAGTGGCTGAAATCACCGGCAATTTCGCCGAAGGCGAAATCTTCGGGAATCCCGTCGGCGCCCCAGGGCCTCGCCTGCGGCTCGAACGCGCCGACCAAAAGCTTGCCGGCATCGTATTTGAAATAGCTGCAATGATCGTAATCCCGCAGCACCGGCAAATCGGGGTTCAGCCCCGCCACATCCTTGAACAGCACGTAATAATGCTCGCATGCGTGCAGCGGCACCGTCACGCCTGCGCTCGCGGCGAGATCGCGGGTCCACATGCCGCCGCACAGCACGACGTATTCCGCATCGATGCGGCCGTGCGCGGTGTCGACGCCGGTCACGCGCTGACCGTCGTGTTTGATCGACGTGACCTTCAGATCCTGAATGATCTGCACGCCGTGGCTGCGTGCACCCTTGGCGAGCGCCTGCGTGATATCGACTGCGTTGGCGTAACCGTCGCTCGGAATGTGGATGCCGCCGATGACATCGTCGACGTTCGCGATCGGATACATCGAACGGATCTCGGCCGGTCCGACCACGTTGACTTGCAATCCGAACACCTTCGCCATCGACGCGTTGCGCTGCAGCTCTTCCATCCGGCCGGCCGTCGTCGCGAGCGAAATGGAGCCGCATTGGCGGTAGCCGGTGGCTTGGCCGGTTTCGGCCTCGAGGCCGCGGTACAGCTCCGCGGTATAGCGCGCGAGCTGCGTCATGTTGATCGTTTGACGCAGCTGGCCGACGAGGCCCGCGGCGTGCCAGGTCGTGCCGCTCGTCAGTTGCTTGCGCTCGAGCAGCACCACATCGCTCCAGCCGAGTTTGCCGAAATGGTAGGCAATCGATGCACCGATGACGCCGCCGCCGACGATGACTACCCGTGCGCGTACCGGCAAATCCCGCGCCATCGCTAAGCCCTCATCCGCGCATTGCCGGGATCGAAAGCCGCTTGATCGAGCACGGTCGCCGCGCGGCGCTCACCTTGAATCAGCACGTCGAATCGGCTGCCCGGCGCGGCGTGGCCCGCATCGACGCAAGCGAACGCGAGACTTTGTTTGACGCGATGTCCATAGCCTCCGGAGGTGACGAGGCCAATGCAGCGGTCCGCGCACAATAACGGTTCGCCGCCGCGCGCATCCGCGTCCAGCGCGTCGACCGCCGCATAGACGATCTTCAAGGGACGCGGCGGCTGCGCGAGCGTAGCCGCCTTGCCGACGAAATCCGGTTTGTCGAAATCGATGAAGCGCGCCATGTCGGCCTCCAGCATGTTCAGCTCGTTCGTCAGTTCGGTCGACCATGCCTTGTAGGCCTTTTCGATGCGCATGGTGTTGACGGCGTAGAGTCCGTAGTTGGCGATACCGTAAGGCTGGCCGCAGGCCCAGACAGCGTCGTACAGCGCTGGGATGTCGGCGACCGGCGCGTGCAGTTCCCACCCGAGCTCGCCGACGTAGCTCACCCTGAGCGCGCGCACGCGCCGTCCGGCGACCGTGATCTCGCGCGCCGTGAGCCAGCGGAACGTGCCGTTGCCGAGGTCGGCGTCGGTCAGATGCGCGAGCAGCTGGCGCGAAGCCGGACCGCTGAGTACGATCACGCCGAAATTCTCGGTGACGTTCGCGATCCGCACCGCCTCGCCGGCACCGGCGCTTTGCATCAGCAGATCCAGATCGCGCAGCTCGGCGGCGGCGGCCGAGAGTGCGTAGAAATGCTGCTCGCCGAGCCGGCTGACCGTCATCTCGGCGCCGATCCTCCCCGCCGGAGACAGCAAGTGCACCAGCGCGATGCCTCCGATCTTGCGCGGCACATGATTGGCACAGATGCGGTTCAGGAACTGTTCGGCGCCCGGTCCGGTGATCTCGTACTTCGCAAATCCCGACAGATCCAGCACGCCGACGCGCTCGTGCACCGCCTCGACCTCGCGGCCGACAACTTCGAAGACATTGTTGCGCCGGTAGCCGTACTGTTCGGTACGGCCGTCGAGCGAGAACCATTTTGGCCGCTCCCAGCCGAACGTTTCTGTATAAACGCAGCCCTGCGCCGCGAGCCTCGCATACAGCGCACTCGTCTTGCGCGGGCGTGCGTCCATTTCCTCTTCGCCGGGCCTGCGCGTGGTGAACGTCAGGCGGTAGTCGAGAAAGACCTTGTCGCGTACGTACGAGACGTCGGCGTACGGGCCGAAGCGCCGCGGATCGAATTCCGTCATATTGATCTCGGCATCGTTATGCAGCATCCATTGCGCCAGATACTTGCCGCAGCCGCCGCCTTGCGCGATGCCGAACGAGGTGCCGCAGCACATCCAAAAATTGCGCAGCCCCGCGGCGGGTCCGAGCAGCGGCGCGCCGTCCGGCGTGTGCGGGATCGCGCCATTGATGACGCGGCGGATCCCCGCGTCGCCGAACACCGGCATGCGCTCGATCGCGCGCTCGAGCCAAGGGGCGATGCGCTCGAGATCGTCCGGAAACAGTTCGTTGCACGACTCCCAGGCCGGATAGCCGCGCGGCGCCCAAGCCTCGCGCAAGTCCCTGCTCTCGTAAACTCCGATCAATCCGGATTTCTGTTCTTGGCGAAAATATCCGGACGTATAGGGGTCGCGCATGACCGGGATCTCTTCGCTGCGCAGGGCGAACGCCGGGATCGGATGCGTGACGACGTAGTGATGCTGCATGTTGGTGATCGGCGCATCGCTGCCGGCCATCGCTGCGACCTGACGTGCATAGCAGCCGGCGGCATTGACGACGATTTCAGCGACGATCGTGCCCTGCTCCGTCGCGACCTCCCAATCCCCGCCGGCGCGGCGGCTGATGCCGGTGACGCGGTTGCGGCGCACGACGGTTGCGCCGAGATCGCGCGCGCCTTTCGCGAGCGCGTTGCAGAGCCCCGACGGGTCGCCGTGCCCATCGTCGGTGGTCCATGCCGCCGCGATGACGCCGGTCGTCGTCAGGAACGGATTCAGACGCTTGATCTGCTCGATGCCGACAATCTCCATGCCGAAACCGATGCTCTTTGAGTGGCCGTAGATAGATTGCAGCCACGCAAGTTCATCGGCGGTCGTCGCGAGGCGCAACCCGCCGCAGGGATGCCAACCGACGTATTGCCCGGTCAAAGCCTCCAGGCGCGGATACAGCAGGTTGCTGTAAGCGTGAATCTTCGCGAGGTTGTAGCTGCCGGTAATGCTCGGGCATTGGCCGGCCGCATGCCAGGTCGAGCCCGACGTCAGTTCCTGCTTTTCGAGCAAAATCGTGTCGGTACAACCCTCCAGGGCGAGGTGGTACGACAGGCTCGCGCCCATGATGCCGCCGCCGACGATGACTATGCGTGCCTGTGTTTTCATAGCGCGTGACGAGGTAAATGAATTCCTGTTAGACCACAATAAATTGAATGCTTACCGGCGTACAACTGAATAATTTGGTAGCTTAGACCCCTAAATTTTGTGAGCATGCACTCCGTGAGCAAAATTCGCCCGGTCGTCGGCTTGCCGACCCTCACCTGGCTAAGGGCGTTCGAGGCGGCCGCCCGCACCTCGAGCTTCAGCGTCGCGGCCACCGAACTGAATCTGAGCTCGGGCGCGATCAGCTATCAAATCCGGGCGCTCGAGCGGCATTTGGGGTTCACGCTGTTCGAGCGGCTGCCGCGCGGCGTGAGGCTCACCTCAATGGGCGTCGCCTACCTGCCGCCGGTGCGCAAGGCCTTCGAAGAACTCGCCGACACCACGGTCGGACTGTTCGGCGGCACGGAGCGCGTCGAGATCACGGTGCATGCGCCGGTATCGCTGGCCGCGCTGTGGCTCGCGCCGCGGCTCGCGTCGTTCAGCGCCGCGAACCGCACGATCGACGTGCGCCTCGCCTCGGTGATTTGGGACAACGCCGTGCCTGACGAGGCCACCGACCTGGAGATTCGCTACGGTGCCGGCCATTGGCACGGCTATCGGGCGGAACTCTTGCTGAACCAGAGCATCCGCGTCGTTTGCTGCCCTGCCGTGCGCGAGCGGGCGCGAGCGGCTGCCGACCCTACGGAACTGGTCACACGCGAACTGATCCACATCATGGGCCACGAGGATCATTGGCTGCGGGTCTGCCAAGACTTGAATCTCGCCGAACTGCGCCCGAGCCACGGACCGACCGTGGATACCACGATTGCAGCGCTCGAACTCGCCGCGTCCGGTGCTGGCTGCGCCCTCGCGCACCGGATCCACGTCGCGTCGTATCTCAGTACCGGCCGGCTCGTGGCCGCCATCGACCGCGAATTCGCCGACGGCAATTCGTATTTCGTCGTCACGCCGGAGCGCCCGCGGCGCATAGGGCGCGAAGTGCAGGTGTTTCGCCAGTGGCTCGTTGCGCTCGCGGCAGCCGAGGGTACGCAATAGTTTCTGCGTGCCGATGCGGGCAACGCTTTGAGTAACGCTTAGAACGTGCGGCCCTCGCCGTAAAGCCGCTGATCCACTTCCGCCTCGGCGGCCAACCAGTCTTCGAGTTCAGAGCCGGGCGCAAAATCGCGGCGCGCCGCGCGATAGTATGCCGCCGCGCAAATCAAGGCGTGGCGGTCGACGGCCGGATGCGGCGCCGTTTTCGGTGGAGCCGCCGCAACTCTCTGCCGGTCGATCCTCTGTGCTTTCATGGCGACCTCCACCCGTGGTTGATAATGAGTAGATTCCCGAACTTCATTTTCGTTCGGAATGAGTCGGCATCGCAGCGAACCGATCGCGATGCGGGTTGTCTAGCGCCTATACCGCGCACATTGCCCTAGCTCAAGGAACGCCTCATGTCGTACGCGCCGCACACCTGGGCCATTGTGTTGGCTGCCGGCCAAGGCAAGCGCCTCAGCAGCCTGACCGCAGACGAACGAGGCGTTGCGGTTCCGAAACAGTTCTGTTCTCTGCGCGGCGGCTCGTCGCTGCTGCGCGAAACGCTGTGCCGCGTAGCGGCGGTCGCGCCGCGGCAACGGATCTGCACGGTCGTTGCCGCAGAGCACCGGCATTGGTGGCAGCGGGAACTCGGCGACATGCCGCGGGAAAATATCATCGTGCAACCGGCGGATCGTGGCACGGCCCATGGCATTCTGCTGCCGCTGCTGCACGTAGAGCGGCGTGATCCGCAGGCGAATATCCTGCTATTGCCGTCGGATCATCATGTTCACGATGAGAACACCCTGGCGTCGGCCTTGCGGGACGCGCTACATCACGTCGCGGCACAGCCGCGGCGCCTGCTGATGCTCGGCATAGAGCCGGACGAAGCCGACCCGGAACTCGGCTATATCGTTCCGGGAAAATTGCTGGGCAAAGCATTGCACAGCGTCGCCCGCTTCGTCGAAAAGCCGCCGCTCGACGCTGCGCAGGAGCTCGTGCAGGTCGGCGCGTTGTGGAATGCGTTCATCATCGCCGCGCACGGCCACGCGTTGCTACGACTGTTCGCGCTGCAATTGCCGGAAAATCTTGCCGGCATGCGCAGGGCGCTGCGGTGCGATCGCTACTCGCCCGAGCGT
>JAYTQR010000253.1:0-3218 GCA_043746615.1 Gammaproteobacteria bacterium
GACGATGCCCATACAGATGAGGATGGCGAGGAGATATAACGATGTTTTAAGCGAGACGAAGATCGTGTGGTAACGGCCGTCGCGCGGCGCCAGCGATGCCGCGACGGCGGCTGCGTCGCCGGCGGTCGCCGCGGCATGGAGCGCGGCGCGGCGCGGCGCATAGGCCGAAAATATAGGCACATTGGCAACGACGAGGACGGCGAGTGCGGCGCGAGTTCGAGAAAAATCATTGAGTAGCCGCCAGCGTCGTTTCTCGAAGCCCAGCAAGGCGGAGCGATTCGCGGCTAGCTTGGCCAAGGCATCGCGCATTTGCGCGACCCATACCTGCCCCTGCGACTGCGCCAGAGCCGCGGCGTTTGCATGCCAATCGGCGCTAAAACGCGCCTCGCTTGCCGCGAGCGCGTTGGTGCTGGATTTTCCCGGGGCACTAACCAGCCGGAAGCCGACGATATGCACGCGCATGTCGTCGAGATCGTTGCCCAGTTTGACCATGTCGGGTTTGGCGAACACTCTGCCGAACATTTTGAAGGAGTGATTCAACGCGGACTTCACCAAAGCATTTATCGCGTCGAACTCATCCCTGTAGACGGCGAGGCCGGAGCGTTGGGCGTCGCTGACGCGCACCGCCTCGTCGCCGAGCGTCAGGTACGATTTGACCGCAGCGGCAATGCGCGCGGCGTAAATCCGGTGCTCGCTATCATTGACTGCACTGTCGTACCCGAACGCACGGCGCTCCAATGTTTTGTGCGACGTTAGCAGCTGTGCCTCGGTAATAGCGTCGTCCTGCTGCATTCTGTCGGAGAGGGCATGTGTGAAGTCGCCGACGGCGCGCTGCAGCGCTTCGGCGGAGACGACTCTAGGCGGATGAGCCGCCGGCTTCTCGGCGGCCCGAACTGGCGCGGCGTGCGCGACCGCCGGTGCGATAGGGCCGGGTGGCAGTATCTCGCGGCCAATGAGGGAGGCGCCTTGTTCGGCGATGCGATCGGCGGAGGCCGATATAACCGCAACGGCCAAGAATCCGAGCGCGAGACGACCGGCGATGCCTAAAGTCGCCTGCCGTGGACCCCGAGGCGCGCGCGTGGGTGGCACCGCGGTAAGCCTCGAGTCATCGGTATCAACCGGGTTTTCGATCACGCCAAAGCAGCCTGTTTATCCGGGATGTTTACCTTGCGCCGGGTAGCCGGTTTCATTCCGTGGTGTAGTTCGCATTGAGATCCGAGAATGACGAATTGAATCGCCATATGAGCCGCAGTTCGCATGGGTGCGCGCGCCCTTATGTTCAATGACCGCTCGGCTGTGCCGGCCGCGCTACGCCGTCGATTCCTCGGCGCTCTTTTGCGCGGCGAAACGCGCCTTGGCGTTCGTCACGATCTCGGCAAAGCGCGGGCGGCTGCGCAGCGGATCGAGATCGGTGTCTTTATCCAGCCATAACAGCCAGCCTTGCGAGGCTTTTTCGATCACTCTCGACAACAGATCCAGAGCAGGATCGAATTCGCCGAGACGCGTGAGAGCGCAGACGAAATTGAAATGCAGGATCGTATTGTCCGGGTCGAGCAGGATGCCGCGTTCGATCCATTCGCTGGCGCGATCGCGCTCTCCCAAGGTTGCGAGCAGGCCCGCCCCGTAGCCGAGGGCTCGGCCATGATCCGGCTCCGCCGCGATGACTTTCTCGATCCGGGCGAGTGCCCTGATTGCAGCGGCGCGCGATCCGGTGAGATCGCCTTTTGCCTCGTAAACCTGGCTCGCAAAACTGGCCGCGGTGAACTCCGTTTCGACGACCGCTGCGGCAGATTCAAAATAGCGGATTGCATCGTCATACCGGCGCAATGCCAGGCTGCACATGCCGGCGACCCGGTTGCCTTCATACGAGTTCGGATCGAGCTGCAGCGCGGCCTCGCACGATGTCAGGCCTATCGAGTACCGTCCCTGGCCCTGGTGGGCCGCACCCAGTGCGGCGTGGGCGTCCGCCAGATTCGGATCGAGAACAATGGCGCGGTCGGCGGCTTCCCGGCCGTCTTCCGGGCAGGCGCTGCGCCGATGCATGTCCCACTGTGCGATTGCCATGGTTGCCCACGGCGGCGCGTAGGCGGGGTCCAGCTCGACCGCACGCTTGCACAGGCGGACGATGATTTCCTGATGCCGCTCGTTGCCCATGACGCTGAATTGCCGGGCCATCAAATAGAATTTGTAGGCCTTGACGTTGGTTGTGGCGCGCTGTTCGAGCGCGCGCTTCTCTTCAGGCAGCAGCGTGAGCTTCAACGCCGCGACGATGGAATTCGAAATCTCGTCCTGCAGCGCAAAGATATCCTTGAGGTCGCGATCGTAGCGCTCGCCCCAGACTTGCGCGTCGCTCGACGCGTTGACCAGCTGCGCCGTGATGCGCACGCGTTCACCGGCTTTCCTGACGCTGCCGACGAGCACGTACGTTGCCTTGGTCTGCCGTCCAATCTCGCCGACGCCGCCCTTCGCACCCTTGAACGAGAACGCCATGTTGCGGGAAACGATCGACAGCGCCGACACTTTGCCGAGGTCGGTGATGATGTCCTCGGTGATGCCGTCGGAGAAATATTCCTGCTCCGGATCGCCGCTCATGTTGGCGAACGGCAGGACGCAGATGCTGACTTCCGGCTTCTTGTCGCCGGCCGACCGCGCAACCGCGGACCTCCTGGGCACGCCAAGCTTGGCTTCGAGTGCTTTGCGCAGGCCCTTGAACGCCGCGTTCTGCCGGTCCTCGTCCCAGCCGTCGAGATCGGTCGTATGCAGGGCGCGAAAATCGATCGGCAGTTTTGCGTTATCGAACCGCACCGGGACCAGCACACCCCGATCGGCCGCGTCGCGCGCTTCGCCCCGGACCCAACGGGAATCGACCGAATGCGGCGTCCAGACGACGACCAAGGTCTTCGCGAGCTCGAGCTCCCGAGAAATGAGGTCGTCGAATTCCTCGCCCGGCGTGATTGCAGGGTCCCACCAGACGGACCAGCCTTCGGCCTCGAGCGCGGCGACGAGCGGCGCTACGCGGGCCTTATCCTGCCTCGAATAGGAGACGAAAATCTCGGCCAATGGACACCTTCGCTTTTTGAGCTTTTACTCTACCATAGCTGCCGATCGCGGCTTCAGAGCAGCACGCGCGGTAGGTGGACGCCGCTGCGCCGGGCAGAGACGGCGCGCAGGCCCTTGGGCGGCGATGAGTCGAACGCAACGCGATTACAGCAGTCGGT
>JAYTQR010000254.1:0-4932 GCA_043746615.1 Gammaproteobacteria bacterium
TACTGTTTAACTATATTATACGAGGACTTAGCGCAAATCCTCAGACCCGCCGGAGAGAGTGAACATGGCCTTGCGCTTAACTATCATCAGCGAGAATGCAAGCCGCCTCGGTGAAAAAGCCACTAAGGTTTTCGGCGTACACGGCGGCACGATCGGTCGCGCGCGCGACAACGAGTGGATTCTACCTGACCCGGAGCGCTACCTCTCGGGCAAACACGCGCGCGTCGATTTTCGCGGCGGCATGTACTACCTGGCCGACACCAGCTCGAATGGCACCTATGTGAACGGCGCACAGGTCCCGCTCGGGAAGTTCCATGATTACGCCATGAACGACGGCGACACCATCCGTCTCGGCGAGTACCAGTTACTCGTCAGCATCGAGGGCGGCACTGACTTTCCGGCTGATCGAGACGCGAGCGTCGCCTCCGGCGGTAAGGCGGCCGCCGTCGCGGCCAGGAATTCGACGGCCGATGATATCGGCGCCGATCTGAACCTCATCGAGCTGCTCGAACCGAGCAATCGATCGAACGGCAACGTGGCCTTGCTGGCGCGCGATGCCTACGGCCAGAGCGTCGGTCCGGACGGCGATATGTCGCCATTGCCCGAGGCAGTCCCGGCGGCGGTGCCGTGGCACATGATGACCCGACCGCTGTCGATCGATCGCGCGGCTCCCGCCGCCGAGCGCGCAGCGTCCGCGGCCGATCGTGCCGCCGCAGCGCCGCGGCCGCCGGGTGTCCCGCTGATGGACGGCGAATTCGACGCCGGTCTCGTGGCGTTTTGCCGCGGCGCCGGTATCGATCCGCGCTCGTTGACGGCCGACGCGCGCGCTACCGCATTGCAGCGCGCCGGTCAATTGCTGCGCGAGTCGCTGCTCGGCTTGATGGATTTGGATCAGGTTCGCGGTGAATTCCGCAATCGCCTGCACATCCCGGCGCCGCCGGTCGACGAGTCCGAATCGGCGATCAGCTTCGCGCAGGGCGTCGACGAGACTCTGCTGCGCTTATTGAACATCGCGTCGAAGCGCGCGGGTTCGGTCGAAGCGATGCGCCAGAAATACCGCGACCTGAAGGCGCAAGGCGCGTCCACGCTCTCCGCGATGCGCGCCGCGCTCGATGAAATTCTCGCCCGCTTCGATCCCAAGGAACTCGAAGAACGCTTTGCACGCGGCACCAAGCGCGGTGTCTTCGGCGCGCAAAATAAAGACAAATATTGGGGGTTGTACGCGGAGCTGTACGCGAGCTTGTCGCAACGTCTGCCGGAGGGATTCCCGCATTTGTTCATCGAGGCCTTTGCGAAGGCTTACGAGGCCAAGCTGCGGTCCGTGACCCCGCCACGGCGCGGCAGCTTCATCGGCGACGCCTCGGACCCCGAATCTCAGACGACCGGCGATCATTGAGTGAGGCGTATGCATGCGGCTTCTGGTAGTCGAGGACGACGATATTGTCGCTGATGCCGTCGTCCGCGGCTTGACCTCGGCGAGTTGGGCAGTGCACCGCGTCGCGAGCGCGGAGGCGGCGCTCGCGGCGCTGGACTCGCAAGATTTCGACCTTGCCATCGTCGACGTGGGCTTGCCGGGCGGCGACGGACTGACGCTAATTCGCCGCCTGCGCAGCTCCGGTAAGAGGCTGCCGGCGCTCGTACTGACGGCACACTGCACGCTCGCCGACCGCATCAAAGCACTCGATCTCGGCGCCGACGACTTTCTCGCGAAACCTTTCGAGGCCGCCGAGCTCGCCGCGCGTTGCCGCGCGCTGATCCGCCGCACGAACGGCGCACTTGCCGGTGCGATCAAGCTGCACCGCTTGACGGTGGACCTCATCGGCAAGCGCCTCTCGATCGACGAGGCCGAGGTCGAACTGACCGCACGCGAGTGGTTGATCCTCGAATGCCTGGTGCGGCGCACTGGCCTGATCGTCTCGAAGGAGCGCCTGCAGCAGGCCTTGGCGAACCCGGACCAGGACATCACGCCGAATGCCGTTGAAGCGCATGTCTCGAGGCTGCGCGGCAAACTCGGCGGCGCGGCGATGATCCGCAGCCTGCGTGGCCTCGGCTATCGCTTGGAAGAGTCAAAGCCGACGTGAGTTCCTCGATCAGCCGGCAATTGGTGTTCTGGCTCGCGGTGCCGTTGACGTTGCTTGCCCTTTGCGGCGCGCTCGTGCATTACTTCAGCACCGCGGCGCCGCAAGTCATCAGCGTCGACTACCGGCTGCGCCAAGCGGCGAGCGATTTGAGCGAACGCCTGCGGGTGGCGAACGGGCGTCTCGACATCGAATCAGGGCCGCCGGCCGGCGGCGCTGAGCAATTCGCGATCCGCGGCCCAAACCAGCAATTGTTCGCGGGCGATGCGCACCTGACGGCTCTACCTCTCGAGCATGCGGCAAGCGCGGTTTACTCAACCGAGCAATTCGATCGGCGCCGCATGCGTCTGTTGACCACTCGCGTCCCGACAGAACGCGGACCGATGCTGATCACGGTCGCCGACGAAATCAAAGCGGATGCCCCCGCCGACCGCTTCGGCTTTATGGGCAATTTGCTGTGGGACTTCGTGCAATTGGACATCACGCTGGTGCTGGTGTGGGTCGGCATCCAGGTGGGGTTGCGGCCAGTCAAGCGGCTGCGCGACGAAATCGCCGAGCGCTCGCCGCTCGATCTTCGGCCGATCGCTGAGGATGCCGTGCCGCGGGAAATTGCACCGTTGGCGGCGACCTTGAACCGTCTGTTCTCGATGCTCCGCCGTTCCGTGCAGGCGCAGCAGCAGTTCATCGCCAACACCGCGCACCAGTTGCGCACACCGATCACGGGCATACTCGCGCAATTGGACCTGCTGGCCGCAGAGCCCGCCGCCGCGCCGATCAAGCATCGCCTGACGACGCTGCAGGAGGCCGTGCGGCAATTGGCGCATTCGGCCAATCAACTCCTGATGCTGGCGCGCGCCGACCCAGCCGTCAACATCGCCGCGAAGCATCAAACGGTGGATGTGGCCGGCATCGCTGCGGACATCGTTGCGAAGCATTTCGACCACGCCCTGCAAGCCCAGATCGATCTCGGCGCCGATCTGCAGGCGGCGCGCCTACGCGCCGATCCGTCGCTGCTCGAGGATCTGATCAACAACTTGGTCGATAATGCGTTGAAATACACACCGCACGGCGGCAGCGTGACGGTGAGCGTCGGCAAGCTCGGCGGTCGCGTATTCGTCGCGGTGGAGGACAGCGGACCCGGCATCCCTGCCGCCGAACGAACCCGCGTCAGGCAGCGTTTTTATCGGCTGCCGAATTCGCCCGGGCACGGCAGCGGATTGGGCCTTGCGATCGTCGATGAGATCGCCGCACTGCATGGTGCCGAGGTGCGCATCGATTCAGGCGCCGGCGGCCGGGGAACGCGGGTTTCGGTACTCTTCCCCGATCCGCCCGCGGCAAAACCATAGCGACGCGCACTTTCGCTGCACGCCGCAGCAGTTAAGTTAATGCGCGCTGTAGCCGCGCCCCTCGGCACAGGCGATCATCGCGCGGCGGTAGTCGCTGTCGGCTTGAGCCGATCCCTCGCCACTCGTCTGACTCGCGGCCCAATCCTCGCAAGCACCCCTGTCTGCAGTTTGCTGCTCGGCGCTTTGGCCATTCTCCGGATACATGTACACCTGTCCGGCATCATTGGCTCCGGCATCGGCTGGCTGGGTCGCGGCGCCAGCACTGCTGTTATCGGCTACCGGCGGCGGATCGGTTGCGACATACCCGTCATATGACGGATTCCAGGTGTAATAAATATCATCCATGTAGTAATACGGAATCCCGTCCCACCAATAAGTTGCGTAGATTGCCGGCAGGATCGGCAAGAACCAAGAAAAGCCGACGCCGTAGTAGGCCGCCGGCCACCAGCCATTGTTCCAGTAGCCGCCGCCCCAATACGTGCCGGCCCAGCCGCGATAGCCATCGCCATCGCCGTCGCCATCGCCGCTCCAGCGCGCACCGGCGCTGCGATTCGAGTACCCATGATTGGCGGCCGGATAATGCTGTGAAGCCGCGACGCGACTGCCGGTGCCGGGGGCATAAGCGCGACCAGCCGCAAAGTGCGCGGGTCCACCGTAATGCGCGACTCCGCCGTAATGCGCGGCGCCAACATGCGCCGCCCCGCCACCGCCGACGTGCGCACCGCCGCCGACGTGGCCACCACCACCAAAATGACCGCCGCGGTTGCCGTTGGCCAGCGCAGAGCCGGCTGCACCGACAATCAAGCCCAATGCTCCGGCTGCAACAACAAGGCGTCCTGTCTTTTTGATCATGACCGCCACTCTCCTTCGTCTGTCGCGCTGGTCATCACTATGCGCCGATCGCATCAATTTATGAACCCCTGTTCTGTAGACCTAAATCATAGAACGCAGTTCACCTGACGAGGTGCACGGAGACCGCGGCAGAATGGATGGAACTTAATGTTTCCATGCTGCAGCGAACATTGGCATGCCGGCAATCTTGCGGATGGCCATCGTCAATCAGCGCCACTCCGTCGGGATCGGGGCAATTCGGTTCCGTCCCGGCAGCGAGGCTGTTAGGATGCTCGGCCTTCGACCATCGGCTCAATGTTTTGGAATACACACATAGACGATTAAGCCTGCGGGGTGTGCTGATAGCCGGCGCCTTGTTGTTGTTCGCGCAGCTTGGCGCCGAACTGCACGCCTATTCGCACGATGCGACGCTGCCGGGCGCCGCCGGACGAGTGCAAGCTGATTCACGCAGCGCGGGTGACCATGGCCTCTGTGCCGAATGCCTCGCGTTCGCGCCGCTGCTGGCCGCGGCCGGCACGCCCACCTCATTGCCCCCCATTTCACCCCTCGGTCATGCCCTGGCCGCCGACAGTACCGGCGTCTCGTTGATAGATGATGTTCTGACCCTCGCCTTTCGAGCACGCGCACCCCCGGCCGCCCGCCGGACTTGCTGAATC
>JAYTQR010000255.1:0-4180 GCA_043746615.1 Gammaproteobacteria bacterium
TTCTGGCAACGCTTCGGAGCGGCGATGTTGGTGTCGGTCATCGACGGCGGCGTGCAAGCGGCCGTGCAATCGGCGCACGGCGGCGGCGGCGCGCTCGTCGTGAATCCCAGCGCCTCGCAGGGGGTGATGACCGAGGTGTTGAAAGACACGATCAATATTCCGCCGACGATCGTCAAGCGTCAAGGCGACCGCATTCAAGTGCTGGTCGCGCGCGATGTGGATTTCCGTTCCGTTTATGAACTGCGTATCGCCGCCACTGCGCGTTGAACTGCACGGCGACGCGTCCGCGCTGATGCTGACGTTGCGCGCGCTGCGGCCGCTGCTGGCGGACCCGGCCGTGATGGAGCTGTGCATCAATCGCCCCGGCGAGGCTTTCGTCGAGACCGCGGCGGGCTGGCACCGCGAGACGGTGAGTTTCGCCGATTTCGACTGGTGCAGCCGTTTTGCGAAATTGGCGGCCAATGCCTCGCACCAACGCATCGATGCGGCCGCGCCGCTGCTGTCGGCATCTCTACCGAGCGGCGAGCGCGTGCAGATCGTGATTCCGCCGGCGACGACGCCCGGTTGCGTTGCGATCACCATACGCCGGCCGGCGGACGCGGTCTGGTCGATCACGGAACTCGCGCGCCGCGGCATCTTTCGGCATACGGTCCGCGCCGGCCACGGCGTCGATGCGAACGAGCGGGAGTTGCTCGGTTTGCTCGCGGCGCGTGACTACGAGGCGTTCATGCGCCTCGCGGTCGTCAGCCGCAAGAATATCGTCGTGTCCGGCCCGACTGGCTCGGGCAAGACGACGTGGACGAAAGCCTTGATCCGCGAAATTCCTGCGGAAGAGCGCCTGGTGACGATAGAGGATGCCCAGGAATTGGTGCTCGACCGCCATCCGAATCACGTGCGCTTGTTTTATTCGAAGGACGATCAGGGTCTTGCGCGGGTGACACCGAAGCAATTGTTGGAATCCTGTTTACGGATGAAGCCGGACCGGATCCTGCTGGCGGAATTGCGTGCCGAGGAGGCTTTCGACTACCTGCGTAACGTAAATTCCGGCCACCCGGGATCCATTACGAGCGTACACGCGGCGAGCGCGGAAATGGCGTTCGAGCAGTTGGTGCTGCTCGTCAAGCAACATCCGGGCGGCCGCGAGCTCGCGCGGCGCGACATCAAGAATCTGTTGTATCTGTTGATCGACGTGGTAATTCAATTCGGCGTCCGCCGTCACGAGCGCTACATACGGGAAATCTGGTATGAACCAGAACGCAGGCGCCGCGCTCCGCGCGGCCGGGATGCGGACCAATGACACTCGATGCCCTGATGCACGGCTGGTCCGGCCTTGCGCTGGGGTACGCGGCGGTACAGGCGCCGATGCTTGCGGGTCTCGCTCGAGGAAGGGCGCGGCTGCGCCATTATGTGCTGTCGCCGGCGATCGGCGCGCCGTTGACTGCGGTGGCCGGCATCGGGCTCGCGGCGGCGAGTCCATGGATGCATGCGCTCGGGTTTGCAGCATCCGGCGTGCTGCCGTTCGCCGCCGGTACCGCCGCTTGCGCCGCGCTCGGCTATGCGGCGGGACGCGTCGTGGCGTCGGGTTCGGAAGAGGCCACGCAGCATCGGCGCGGCGCGCTATTGCGTGATACGCCGTCCGCCGCGACGCCACACCGAGCCGTGCGCGTGGGCCGCGCCCGTGATGCGGCGGTCACTTTGGCCGGCATCGTGGTGCCGGCCGAGGACGAGGCGAAGCACTTCAAATTGATCGGTACGACGGGTACCGGCAAGAGTACGGCGATCCGCGAACTACTGAGCGGCGCGATCGCGCGCGGCGATCGCGCCGTGATCGCCGACCCCGACGCGGGCTATATGGCGAGGTTTTACGATCCGGCGCGCGGCGACGTGGTTCTGAATCCGTTCGAGAGCCGATCGGTGCGCTGGGACTTGTTTGCCGAGATCGAGTCGCCGTACGACGTGGAGCAGCTCTGCCGCTCATTGATTCCGGACCATGAGGGGTCCGACCGCAGCTGGCGCGGCTACGCGCGCACGTTTCTCGCGGCCGTGACGCGGCAAGCCCAAGAAACCGGCGTTCGCGACGTCGGCGAGCTGTACCGGCTCGTGGTCGGCGCCGACATCGCCGAGCTGCGCACCTTGACGCGCGGGACCGCCGCGCAACCGTTCCTCGATGAGCATAACCTGCGCATGTTCGATTCCATTCGCTCCGTGGCGGCTGCCGCGGTCGACTCGCTGCAATATGTCGCCGAACAAGATGCGCAGGCGTTCTCGATACGCCGTTGGGTGCGCAGTGAAGCTTCCGGCGTGCTGTTCATTCCGTACAAAGCCGGTCAAATCGCCGCGCTGCGTTCGACGATCTCCGCGTGGATGCGCCTCGCGATATTCGAAACGATGGACCGGCCGGAGGCGGCAGCCGGCGACGAGGAAGCGCCGAACCGGCGATTATGGTTCGTGGTCGATGAACTCGATGCCTTGGGGCAAATAGACGGCTTGAAGGATGCGCTTGCACGCTTGCGCAAGTTCGACGGGCGCTGCGTACTCGGCTTGCAATCCATCGCCCAAGTCTCGAGTACCTACGGTGCCGGAGATGCCCACACGATCGTCGAGAACTGCGGCAATACCCTGATCCTGCGCTGCTCCGCCAGCGAAGGCGGCGGCACCGCGCGGTTCGCCTCGCAGCTCGTCGGCGACCGCGAGGTCCTGCGTACGACGGTTGCAACGAGCCGCCGCGACACGGAGATTTTCGGGGCGCATACCCGCAGCCAACAGCTCAGCCGCGAACCCGCGCTGTTGCCGTCCGAGATTGAACAATTACCGGACCTCGCCGGCTATCTGAAGCACGCCTCGAAAGCCGCTTGGCAGCGCGTCGCGCTGGCGCCGTCCGCCGCGTTGCCGCGCTCAGCGGCTCGCGCACCGGTTACGGTCGATCGGCGCCGCGCGGCCGACCGCGGTTTCGACCGCGAATGAGCGGGGCGCGTCAATGAACGAGGACACGATGAAGTTCGGGCTGATGCTGGAAAGCGTGCAGGCACAGCAGAAGTCGGTCGAGGATCACCTCGATCGCTTGCAGGCGCATACCCGGGGCATCGACGGCATCGTCCGCGAGGAAATCCGCCGCACGCTGGTCGAGGAACTGCAGAGCGTCACGGCCGAGACCGACTGTGCCGTCGCGGCTCTGCAAGGTTTAAAGCGCGCCGCGAACCTGCGCGCGACGTTATTCAGCATCGGCGTCACGGCGGCGTCCGCCGCGTGTTCCAGCGCGGCCGCGTGGTGGGTGGTGCCGTCGCAGCATGAAATCGCCAGCCTGCGCGCGGAGCGGGCCGCGCTCAGCGCGGATATCGCCAGACTCAACCAGGAAGGGGCACGCATCGACTGGCGCCGCTGCGGCGCGGCGCGGCGGCTGTGCGTGCGTGTCGACCGCCAAGCGCCGGCCTATGGGCGGCAGGCGGATTATTCGATCGTCAAGGGGTATTGAGCGTATGCATTGGCCGATGCCCTTCTTGTTCGATCCTCGCCAACGCCGGACCGCGCTCGGCGCCGCGCTCGTGCTGTTGCTAGCCGTTTTGCCGCTGCGTCAATGGCTGCGGCAGCGTTCGGCGGAGATCTACAAGCGCGGCGTCTTGGTTATCGACGGCCGCCGCCGCCGACGCCTCGGTGCGCCGCGGCAAGGGCATCGCAGCGCGTGCCTGTGCTTGGCCGGCGTGCCGATCGCGCCGCTCGACGAAACCAAGCATTTCAAGCTGATCGGCACGACCGGCACCGGTAAGTCGACCGCGATTCGCGAATTGCTGGCAGCCGCGATCCGCCGTGGCGATCGGGCCGTCATCGCCGACCCGGACGGCGGCTACCTCCGCCGCTTTTATGCCCGCTACCGCGGCGATGTGATCCTCAATCCGTTCGAGGCGGATTCGGTGAAATGGGACTGGAGCGCGGAGATTCATGACCGCTACGATGTCGAACAGCTCGCGGGCGGACTGATTCCGTCGTCGAACGATCCCGCCGGACAGGAGTGGCGCGGCTATGCCCGCACCTACTTCACCGCCGTCGCGCGGCGCTGCCACGCGACGGGCCGGCACGATGCGTCAGAATTGTGGCGATTGCTGACCGTTGCGCCGGGCGAGGAGCTGCGGGCGATCGTCGCCGGTACACCCGCACAGCCGTTCCTCGACCCGGACAACGCCCG
>JAYTQR010000256.1:0-13869 GCA_043746615.1 Gammaproteobacteria bacterium
GCCGCATTGGAGAAAATGCACGACGAGCGCACCCGCAATAGCGCCGATTCCCGCTTCCTGCAAGCGGATATCGCCGCGGTCGAGGCGATGCGCGCCGAAAAAAGTCTGTCGCTGAACTTGAGGGTGCGCGAGGCCGAAAGGGCGCGGCTGGATACCGCGCGGCTGGCGCGTGAGAATGCCTGGCGCACCGCTCGCGGGCAACCACCCCTTAAATCCGTCGACGAAATCAAAACCGACGAATCGGCGGGCATCTTGCTCGATGAAACGTCGCAGATCGCCGCCGATTACGCTGTGCTGGCGCGTCAACAAGCAAAGCCGGCGCTGGTCCGCCGTACCGCCGCCCGCTGAGCGCAGCCGCGCTCAGCGCAGCAGCAGCGTGTACAAGTCCCAGTAATCCTCGGCCAATACGTTCCAGGCGGTTTGTTGCGCGGGCTTGCCGGCCTTCCCCTGGCCGGCCCCCGCAAGCGAGTCCGCGGTCGGCACGGTATCGGCGGCATTTCGATACTGGCACGTGCCTCGCAGCCGATCCATTTTGAGCTTGACGGCAGCGTTGACTTGCTTTTGAGTCGCGAGGGCGGCGGCGGCCTGCTGCACTCGCTGCATATGGCCCTCGCACTCGGCACGCGATCCGAATGTCATTTCGTGCACCCGCCGTGCCACGGCCTCCTTGGCTCGGGCAGCGGCTCCGTACGCATCGACTTGTTCGCAAAGCACTTCGGCATAGCCGATGATCGCGAGATTGATATTGCGACGGGCAATCAGCGAGATTCCCGGAAACGCCGCTGTCGCTTCGCTTGCGATCGAGTCGCGTGCAGCGTGCCGTTCGCGCACCTCGGCGTCGGCCGCTGCCGCCGCGTCGCGCAGCGCCTGCAGCGGCCTTTGCCGGCGGCGCCGCCTGAAGTAGTGCCAGAAAGCCGTCAGCCGGCCGATATCGCGCTGCGCCGCCGACAATCGCTGCTGGGCTGCTTCGGCGTCCGCCGCTGCCGCGTGCAGCCTCGCATCGGCGTCCTTGAGCCGCAGGCTGCGCTCTTCCAGGCAATCTTCGCGGAATTTCGCCGACTGGCGCGTTTCCTGCTGCCGGGATAATTCCGCGGCGAATTCGGCCAGTCGTTGATGGCAGATCTTCCACAGCGCGCGCAGCTGAAAAAAAACGAGCGCGCTGTAGCCGCTGCGCGGGTCGGCGAGCAATTCGCCAAGTGCGTCGAGTTGCTCCTGCACGCGTATCGTCGCGCCTTCCTGCTGCTTGAGTCGATCGCGCAGCAGATGAAACTCATCCTGCAGATCGGCGTACGCCTTCTTCAAACCCGCGCGATTCTGGAAGAGCTGCATCAGCCGCTCTTCCTCGGCTGAAGCGGGACTCCGCTCCAAGCCGATTCTCAAAAAATTGATCTTATCCAACAATGTCCCGCCTAGCGTTGCGAGCGCGCCCCGGAACCATCGCGAGAGGAACCTTCTCTCCTAAAAGCGATGCCCCCGCTCAGCGCAATATTCGAGCCATTTGTTTAACATCATGTTGCGCATCCAACGCTGATCCAGTTCACGCTTGAGTACGGACTCAAGGCACGCGAGCCGCCGGTGGCGCTGAAACCCGCGGAAACTGCGCGCTTCGGCGAGCCGCGCATCATGATAGACGCAGACCTCCAAGTCCGGATCGCGCACCGGGGCGCCGGCGAGCGCGAATTCATAGGTGAGGCGAAATACGCTCGTATAGCGGCTGAGTTCCAGCGGCATGAGATGCAAGTCACAGTCCGACGCGACGCGCGAGACCGCGGACGCGGCCACCGAGCGTATATCCCGGACCAGCCATCCCAGGCGCACGAAGTTGCTCTCGTACAGCGTCATCAAGCCGACGAAACTGCCTGCTTTGGCGCTCCACGACGTCGCACACCATTGATCCGCGATCATCAGCGGACTATACCATGCAGATCAATGCAATCAGGGACGCAAGCGCCTCTCCACGCCGGTGCGGTCCAATATCCTGCTGGACATTTCCTCGATCGAACACTCGGTCGCATCGAGACACGGAATGCCGTGACGCTCGAACAGCGACTCGGCCGCGCGCACTTCGAACGCGACTTGACGCGGCGACGAGTAGCGGCTGTCCGGACGGCGTTCGTTGCGAATTTGTTGCAGGCGGTCGGCTTTGATCGTCAGTCCGAATAATTTTCTGCCGTAGGCCTCGAGCGCACCCGGCAGGTTGCGCACTTCGAGGTCTTCGTCCGTCAACGGGTAATTCGCCGCAAAAACGCCGTACTGCATAGCCAGATACAGGCATGTCGGCGTCTTGCCCGACCGCGAAATGCCGATCAGGATCAGATCCGCGCGCTCATAATCGCGCGTCATCGAACCATCGTCGTTTGCCAATGCGAAATTAGTGGCATCGATGCGCAGCGCATAGGCGTGCGTATCGGCCATCCGATGCGCGCGTCCGATCGCATGAGCGGATTGCAACTTCAGCTCATTTTCCAACGGCGCCAGAAACGGATCGAAAAAATCCAGAAAAAACCCGTTGCCGCCGCGCACGATATTGCGCACGTCCTCCTGCACCAGCGTGCTGAAGACGATCGGCCGCACACCCTCCTGCGCGGCCACGAGATCGATCTTGCGCACCGCCTCCTTCGCCTTGTCAATGGTTGAGATAAATGGCACAGTCACCTGGCGGAAGTCGATGCCGTTGAACTGCGTCATGAGGCTGTGCCCCATTGTTTCCGCGGTAACGCCGGTCTGGTCGGAAACGAAAAACACGGTTCGTTTATTCACGCGTAGCCTCCCGATTTGCGGCGCGCGACCGCAGTCGGTGCGTCGATGCCCTTAGCCAAAGAAATTGCGGAAAAACAGCGTTCCATGAACCCGTATATCCTAGCATTCGAAAATCTGAAAAATACCGACGTCGAACTCGTCGGCGGAAAAAATGCTTCGCTCGGCGAGATGATCTCCGCTCTGGCGGGGCTCGGCGTGTCGGTGCCGGGCGGATTCGCGACGACCGCGCACGCGTACCGCGATTTTCTCGCGCAAGACGCACTGGACGAGCGCATACGCAAACTGCTTGCGTCGCTTGACGTCGACGACATTCGGCAACTCACCGCGGTTGGCGCGCAGATTCGCGGCTGGATGCTCGAGACGCCATTGCCACAGCGCCTGCAAGACGAACTCGTCGCGGCCTGGCGGCGCATGGGCCAGGGCGCGGATTTCTCCGTGGCCGTGCGCTCATCGGCGACCGCGGAGGACCTGCCTGAAGCCTCGTTCGCCGGACAGCAGGAGACGTTTCTGAACGTGCGCGGCGAACAGCACCTGCTGCAAAGCGTGCGCGAAGTGTACGCTTCGCTGTTCAACGATCGCGCGATCGCCTACCGCGTGCACAACCGCTTCGGCCACGCCGCCGTCGCTCTGTCGGTGGGCGTTCAGCACATGGTACGCAGCGATTTGGGCAGCGCCGGAGTCATGTTCACGCTGGATACCGACTCGGGTTTTCGCGACGTCGTCTTCATTACTTCGGCCTACGGACTCGGTGAATCGGTCGTGCAGGGCGCGGTCAATCCGGACGAGTTCTATGTCTACAAACCCGGCCTGCGCGCGGACCGCGCGTGCGTACTTCGGCGCAATCTCGGCGGTAAGGCGCACAAGATGATCTGCGCCGAGCCGGGCTCGGCGACGAGCGTGCGCACCGTAGATGTTGCGCCCGCCGATCGGCAGCGATTCTCGCTGTCCGAAGCCGATATATTGACGTTGGCGCGGCAGGCCTTGATTATCGAGGATCATTACGGTACGCCGATGGACATCGAATGGGGCAAGGACGGCCGCACCGGATCGATCTACATCCTGCAGGCGCGTCCGGAGACCGTGCAAAGCCGAACCGGCCGCACGATCAAGCGTTTCACGCTGAAAATGCGCTCCAAACTGCTGGTCAGCGGCCGCAGCATCGGCCAGCGCATCGGCTCCGGACACGCGCGCGTGATCAAGGATGTCAAGGACATGGCGCGGGTCGGCGCCGGGGACGTGCTGGTCGCGGACATGACCGATCCGGATTGGGAACCCGTCATGAAGCGCGCAGCGGCGATCGTCACGAACCGCGGCGGGCGCACCTGCCATGCCGCGATCATTGCGCGCGAACTCGGCATTCCGGCCGTCGTCGGTTGCGGCACCGCGACGAAGGTCATAGGCGAGGGACAGGCGATCACGGTGTCCTGCGCCGAGGGCGACACCGGCCACGTCTACGAAGGCATGCTGGAGTACGACGAGCGCAGCATCGCGGTCGACGCGCTGCCGGCGATTCCGGTGCGCATTATGATGAATGTCGGCAATCCGGACCGGGCGTTCGATTTTGCCGGAATCCCAAACCACGGCGTCGGCCTGGCGCGGCTCGAATTCATCATCAATCGGATGATCGGCGTCCATCCGCGGGCGATGCTGGAGTTCGACAAGCAGAGCGCCGAAATCAAGAACACGATCACCAACCAAATCGCTGGCTACACCGATCCGGTCGGCTTTTACGTCGCGAAATTGACGGAGGGAATCGCGCAGATCGCAGCCGCCTTCGCACCCGAGCCGGTCATCGTGCGCCTGTCGGACTTCAAATCGAATGAATACGCGAACCTGATCGGCGGCAAGAGCTACGAGCCGCACGAGGAAAATCCGATGCTCGGCTTTCGTGGCGCATCGCGCTACATCGACCCGGCATTTCGGCCGTGTTTCGAACTCGAATGCCGCGCGCTGAAGCGTGCGCGCGACGAGATGGGGCTGAGCAACGTACAAATAATGATCCCGTTCGTGCGCTCGCTCGCGGAAGCGAAGGCCGTGACCGAATTGCTCGCCGACAACGGTCTGCGGCGGGGCGAGAATGGATTGCGGCACATCATGATGTGCGAGTTGCCGACCAATGCCGTGCTCGCCGAACGCTACCTGGAATTCTTCGACGGCATGTCGATCGGATCGAATGACATGACGCAGCTTACGCTGGGTTTGGACCGGGACTCGGGCGTCGTCGCGAAGCTGTTCGACGAACGCGACGAGGCCGTCAAGGCGCTGATGGCGATGGCGATTCGCGCCTGCAAAGCACAGGGGAAATACATCGGCATCTGCGGCCAAGGGCCGTCCGACCATCCGGAACTCGCCCGCTGGCTCGTCGATCAGGGAATCGACAGCCTCTCGCTGAACCCGGACAGCGTGGTCGAGACCTGGATGTTCTTGGCCGCGGACCGCGCGTAGCGCGGCAACGGCCGGTCACAGCGGGCGCAGCAGGCGCTCGCGGTAGTATTTCAGTTCGCTGATCGACTCGCGCACGTCGTCGAGCGCCCGATGCGCGGCCGTCTTCTGAAACGCCTGTGCGACGGCCGGCGCCCAGCGCTGGGCGAGTTCCTTCAGCGTGCTGACGTCGAGGTTGCGATAATGAAAGAAAGCCTCCAGCCGCGGCATGTGGCGAGCCATAAAGCGCCGATCCTGGCAAACGCTGTTGCCGCACATCGGCGAACGGCCGTGCTCCGCCCACGATTCGAGAAACGCGAGCGTCTCGTGTTCGGCGCGGGCTTCGTCGATCGAGCTCGCACGGACGCGCGCCGCCAAACCGGATGTGCCGTGCTGCTTTCTGTTCCAATCGTCCATGCCGGCCAGGATCGCATCGCTTTGATGGACCGCCATGACCGGTCCTTCGGCAAGGACGTTCAGGTGTTTGTCGGTTACGATCGTCGCTATTTCGATGATCAAATCGAAGTCGGGCTTCAAGCCCGTCATTTCCAAGTCGATCCAAATGAGATTTTCGGCGGATTTCACGGAGCTTCTTCGGCGATGAAAACCTCGATGGTAGCAGAGCCCCGCGGCGCGAAGATATGAGCGGCGCGGCGGTGCGGGGCGCAGGTCTTGTATTGGCCAGTTTTGGCCGCGGCGCACTCGTGCAAAGCGGCGAGACGACGATGTACTGCCGACTCACGGGGCGCAAATTACGGCTCGTCTGCGGCGACCGCATCGCTTGGCAGCATCTGGCGGCGGCCGACGGGCCGGCGGTGCACGCCGTCGACGCGCGCCGCAACGTCATCGAGCGAATCGATGCCCGGGGCCGCGCCGAGCCGGTCGCCGCGAACATCGACCGGCTCGCGATCGTGGTTGCGCCGGAACCGGCGCCGGACTGGTCTCTCGTCGACCGTTACTGGGCGGGCGCTCTGCAAAAGAACATTGCGGCGATGCTGATCGTCAACAAGCTAGATTTGGGCACCGCGCCGCTGGAAGCGGAGCTCGCTGTGTATCGCGGCTTGCAACTCCCCTGCGCCGCGGTGGCCTGCCGAACCGATGCGGGCATCGGCGCCCTCGGCTGCGCGCTCGCAGGCAGCGTGACGCTGCTCGTCGGGCAGTCCGGCGCCGGCAAGTCCTCGTTGATCAACGCGCTCGTACCGCAGGCCGCGGCACAGACCGCGGAGCTCACGCGCGACGCGGCAGGCCGCCATACGACGACAACGGCCCGCTGGTACCGCGTGCCGCCGGATGGCGCAATCATCGATGCGCCCGGGGTCCGCGATTTCGCGCCCCCCGCGCATTACATGCGCGCCGCCGAGCGCGGCTTCATCGAAATCCACGCGCTCAGCGCCGCATGCAGATTCAATGATTGCCGGCACTTCGATGAACCGGGATGCGCGGTGCGGGCCGGCGTAACCGCACGGCGGATCGCTGCGCGACGCTACGAAAGCTACCGGCGCCTCGCCCGGCTCTACGAGGAATTCTCGTCCCATTGATAGCCGCGCTCCCCGCGCGCCATGCGGTGCGCGATCACGAGACCGCGGTGCGTCCCGCGAGGGCGTGCGCGAGCGTGCCGCCGTCGACGTACTCCAATTCCCCGCCGACCGGCACGCCGTGTGCGATCCGTGATGCCTTGATGCCACGACGCAGAGCCAGTTCACCGAGGTAATGCGCGGTCGCCTCTCCTTCGGCGGTCGGATTGGTGGCGAGAATGACCTCGCCGACTTCGCCTCCGTCAAGCAAGCGCTCGAACTCATTGAGCCCGAGTTGCGCCGGACCGACGCCGTCCAGCGGCGACAAATGCCCCATCAGCACGAAGTAGCGCCCGCGAAAGCCGCCGGACGCCTCGATCGCGACGACGTCGGCCGGCGACTCGACGACGCACAGCTGCGCGCCGTTGCGTTGCGGCGAGGCGCAAATCGCGCACAACTCGCTTTCGGTCAACATCCGGCATCGGGCGCAGTGGCCGACGCTCGCCAGCGCATCCGCCAACGACTGGCTCAACATGCGGCCGCCGTCGCGGTCCCGCTCCAACAAGTGAAAGGCCATGCGCTGCGCGGATTTGGGACCGACGCCCGGCAAACAGCGGAAGGAATCGATCAAACGCGCGAGCGTCGGTGTGTATTTCACGGCAGCGTCACGCCGCGCGTCAAAACGGCAACTTCATGCCGGGCGGCAAATTGAGCCCGGACATCAGACTGGAATACTTCTCCTGCGTGCGTGCCGCGATTTTTCGGACCGCATCGTTGATCGCGGCCGCCAGTAGATCCTCGAGCATGTCCTTATCCTCGCCGAACAACCGCGGCTCGATCGTCACGCGCTTGGCCTCGTGCCGGCCGTTCAGCACGACCTTGACCATGCCGGCTCCGGCCTCGCCGGTCACCTCGAGATCCGCGAGCTCGGCCTGCGCCTTGTTCATCGTCTCCTGCACCTGCTGCGCCTGGCGCATCAGATTGCCGATTCCACCTTTCATCATCGTGAATACCTCGTTCGGCTAATTGGCGGGTTTGATCGAAGCAGCATCGATCTGCGCGCCGAAGCGCTCGCGCAGCCCGCGTACCGCCGGGTCGTCCTCGAAGGCGGCGGCCGCGGCGCCGACTCTATCCTGCTCGGCGAGGGTGCGTTGCCGCGCCGGCGTGGACAGCCCCGAGTCCGATGTCTCGAATGCCACGCGAATTTCGCGGCCGAAATATTTGCTCAACGATAGCACGAGTTTATCCTCGATTTGTTTCGTGCGCCGGTCGCCCGCAACCGCATCCACGCGCAAGCGCAGCAGGTCCCGCTCGAACGAGGCGGGCACGCAATTCAACGCGAACTGACGCACCATGCCGCTCACGTTCGCGGCATCCAGTAGCGACGGCCAGTCCCCCGGGGCAACGACTGCATCAGCCGGCGCGCCGACGGCGATGCTTGCGGCGGCGCTCGTGGCCGCACTCGTGGCCGCACTCGTGGCGGCGCTCGTGGCGGCACTCGTGGCGGCGCCCGGATGGGCCGTACCGGCGGCCGGGTTTGCGTGTCCGGCGGCGGGCACCGCGACGGCTGCAGCAGGCGCAGCGCGCGCCGCGATCGTGCCTCGCGGCATCGTCTCGTCCGGACGAAACGCCAACATCCGCAGCAGCGTCATCTCAAAGCCCAGACGTGGCTCCGGCGCCATGCTCAAATCCCGGCGCCCATTCACTGCGATTTGATAGTAGAGCTGCGCGTCTTCCGGCGAAATCGCCGCGGCGAGCCGCACGATATCCTGTGCCTCGAACTGCTGGTCTTCATGCGCCGCGTCCGGCACCAATTGCGCGATCGCGAGCCGCTGCACGAACGCGGCGACGTCGGCAAGAGCCCGATCGTAGTCCGGTGCGTCTCGATCGAGAGCTTGCACCTCGGCGAGCAAGCCGCTGCCGTCGCCGCGCGCCAAGGCGTCGATCAAGCGGCTGACATGCCCGTGATCGATCGTACCGAGCATCGCGCGGGCGTTCGCCTCGTTGAAGGCGCCGCCGCCGAAGGCGATGAACTGATCCATCAAACTCAAGGCGTCGCGCATGCTGCCGTCGGCCGCGCGCGCGAGCAACGCGAGCGCGGCGGGCTCGCAGTCGAGTTTTTCCGCCGCCGCGATGAATTGCAGACGGCCGCGGATCAGCGCCGCCGGCAAACGCTTCAAACTGAACTGCAGGCAGCGCGACAGCACCGTGACCGGCAATTTTTGCGGATCGGTCGTCGCCAGCAGGAATTTGACGTGCGGCGGCGGCTCTTCGAGGGTTTTCAACAGTGCATTGAACGAGTGATTCGACAGCATGTGCACTTCGTCGATCAGATATACCTTGCAGCGGCCGCGCGTCGGCGCATATTGCACGTTGTCCAGGAGGTCGCGCGTGTCGTCCACTTTGGTGCGGGACGCGGCATCGACCTCGATCAAGTCCACGAAACGGCCTTCGTCGATTTCACGGCAGGCCGAACAAATCCCGCACGGGTTCGCGCCGACGCCGGTCTCGCAGTTCAACGATTTCGCGAGAATACGCGCGACCGTGGTCTTGCCGACGCCGCGCGTCCCAAAGAACAAGAACGCGTGGTGGATCTTGCCGGAGTCGAGGGCATTGCTCAGCGCCCGCAGAACATGCTCCTGGCCGATCATTTCAGAAAACTTTTTCGGGCGCCATTTGCGCGCCAAAACGATGTAGCTCATGAATTCCAGTTTAGCCGGGAACCGGTCCGCGCGGGACTCGGGGAGGCGGCCCGCGCCAGCAGGACTTCGGCGCCCGACTTAAAGCCGCTACCGCTGCTCCCTTCCGGGCCTGACGGGGTTCGTGACCAGTCGTCGCGAAGATGCAAACGCGAGCCGCCATTGACTCATCGTCGCTGTTGGCGGAGAGGGAGGGATTCGAACCCTCGAACACCTTTTAGGGTGTTACTCACTTTCCAGGCGAGCGCCTTCGACCACTCGGCCACCTCTCCACGCACACTGCACAGCGGGCCGCAAGAGTACCGGAGCGGAACCGGACGATCAAATCTATCCCGAGCCGGCCGCCTTACCGTGCGGTGCGTGCACGAAGCGCGGCGGCGCTTCCAAACAGGCGTCCTTCGGACCCGGGCGCGGCGCGACCGGACCGACCGATGGAATCACCAGAGCATGCGCAACATTCGGCGAATTCATGCCCATCGGTACCTTCAGCGGCGGCACTTGCCGGGCAGTTTGATACTCCTGCGGCGCAGTGCAATCGGCGTGCAAGAGGTGACAACCAGCCGCGAGGACGGTCAAGCATGAGCACATCAAGATTCGACGGATCATCATGCTGCTTGGTCCTTTAGTTCGATGCCGGCCGCGCTCAGGGCGCGCCGGATTGTATCGTGATGCGCGGCGGATAATTCGACCAATGGTAAACGCAGCGCCGGCCCGATCAGTCCCATGCGCGCCACGGCCCATTTGACCGGAATCGGGCTTGCCTCGACGAACAAATCGCGATGCAATAACTGCAGCGTTGCATCGATCTCGCGGGCGACGGCCATGTGGCCGGTCAGCGCGGCCGCGCACGCCTCGCGCATGCGGCGCGGCGCCGCATTGGCCGTCACCGATATGACGCCCCGCGCGCCGATCTCGATCCAATCGAGCATCGTCGCATCATCCCCGGACAGCAGTGTGAACTGCCGGGGGCACGCGGCGAGTACCGCGCGCGCGCGGTCCGGCGATGCGGTGGCGTCCTTGACGGCGACGATACGCGGATGGCGCGCGAGCCGCGCCAGCGTTGCGGGCAGCAGATCGGCGGATGTGCGGCCGGGGACGTTGTAGAGAATGATCGGTGCGGCGCTCGCGTCCGCCGCCGCGGTGAAGTGGCGGTATAGGCCTTCCTGCGGCGGCTTGTTGTAGTACGGCACGACCAGCATGACGCCATCGACGCCGAGTCGCGACAGCGCCCGCGTGCGTGCCACGGTACCCGCCGTCGAGTTCGTGCCGGCGCCGACGATGACTTTGAGCTTACCGCGACAGCGGGCGACGGCCCTGCGGGTCAGTTCCTCGATTTCCTCCAACAGCAGCGCCGGCGATTCCCCGGTCGTGCCGGCGACGACGATGCCGTCCGAGCCTTCGCGCAGATGAAAGTCGAGCAATCGATCCCAGGCGGGCCAGTCCAGGGCGCCATCGGCTGTCATCGGCGAGAGAATCGCGACCAAACTTCCGGCAAACATCGGCCTCCTCCGCGGCGAAATTCGGCATTGCCAATCCGCTACCTTAAGTGGCCGACGTGCGCCCTGGCAAGCGCATTTGCACCTATCTGATCGCTACTAAGGCCGATCCTTAGTAGAATTTGCCTCAATGAAACAACACATCGTGATTTCGGCGGTCGGCGGCGACCGCATCGGCATGGTCCATGAGCTATCGAAGGCGGTCACGGACTGCGGCGGCAGCATCAGCGAAAGCCGGATGACGTCCCTGGGCAACGAGTTCGCGATGCTGCTGCTGGTGACTGGCAACTGGCATACCTTGGCGAAACTGGAAGGTGAGTTCAAAAAACTCGCGGATGCCACCGGCATGAACGTCCAGTTGCGCCGTACCGAAGCGCGCGCCGCGCGCAACGACATGCTGCCCTACTCGATCGACGTCGTTTGCCTCGATCAGACCGGCATCGTCGCCGGCATGTCCGGTTTCTTTGCGCAGCGCAGCGTCGATATCGCGGAGTTGTCGACGCGCTCTTACGCAGCGGCGCACACCGGCGCGCCGATGTTCTCGGTGCAGATGATCGTCAATGTGCCGAGCCGGCTGCATATCGGCGTATTGCGCGAGGAATTTATGGATTTCTGCGATCACCAGAACTTGGATGCCATCTTCGAACCGGTCAAGAGTTGAATCGACCCGATGAACAAAACAGAGCCACGAGCGCCTGCGCGAGCGACGCGCACGGCGTTTTGCGCCCGGAGCGGCCCACGATTAACGTCGACGCTCACGCCGAAGCGGTGCTGGCGGCGGTGAAGGCACTGTGACCGGCCCACCGCGGCCGACTGGCGCCGCCGCCGTGAAGCCGCGCAAGCCGGTGCAAGCGCGCCGTATTTTCGTGTTGGACACCAACGTGCTGATGCACGATCCGACGGCGATATTCCGCTTCGAGGAACACGACATCTACATCCCGATGACGGTCCTCGAGGAGCTCGATGCCGGCAAGAAAGGCTTGTCCGAGTCGGCCCGCAACGTGCGCCAAGTCAGCCGGTTCCTCGATGAACTGATGCAGGGCGCTACCAAAAAGCAAATCGACCGCGGCCTCTCGTTGCCGGCGGCCGTGCCGATCAATCATGGCAAGCATCCGCCCATCGGTCGACTGTTCTTTCAGACCCAGCTGCTGCATTCAGTGTTACCGGACAGCTTGCCCGGCCACGGTGCGGACAACGCGATCCTCGCTAACACTCTCGCGTTGCAGCAAAAATACCGCACGGCTCGCGTCACGCTGGTCTCGAAAGATATCAATTTGCGGATCAAAGCCGCGATTGTCGGCGTGCATGCGGAGGACTATTCCAGCGACAAGACGATCGAAGACGCAGATCTGTTGTCCTCGGGCGTGCAAAAGTTGCCGCCGAACTTCTGGGACAAACACGGCAAGGGCATGGAGTCGTGGCAGCAGCACAGCCGGACTTTCTATCGCGTCAGGGGACCGCTGGTCAGGGAATGGCAGCCCAACCACTTCGTTTACGACTCCGGCGAAAGCGGCGTCGAGGCGATCATTCGCAAACTGGAAAGCGATGCGGCGGTCCTGGAACTGACCGTCGACTACCGGACTGAACGCAACGGCGTCTGGGGGGTCAGTGCGCGCAATCGCGAGCAAAACCTCGCACTGAACCTGCTGATGGATCCGGAAATCGATTTCGTCACGGTACTCGGGCCGGCAGGCACCGGCAAGACGCTGCTGACCTTGGCGTCGGGCCTCGCGCAAACACTCGATCACAACCGCTTCAGTGAAATCATCATGACCCGTGTCACGATACCGTTGGGCGAGGACATCGGCTTTCTGCCCGGCACCGAAGAGGAAAAAATGGAGCCATGGATGGGCGCGTTGATGGACAATCTCGAAGTGCTCACTCAGAGTCAATCCGGCGGCAGTTGGGGGCGAGCCGCGACCAACGATTTGCTGCGCCATCGGATCAAGATTCGCTCGCTGAATTTCATGCGCGGGCGGACGTTCTTGAATCGATTCATCATCATCGACGAGGCGCAGAATTTGACGCCGAAGCAAATGAAAGCGTTGGTCACACGGGCCGGCCCGGGCACGAAGCTGATCTGCCTGGGCAACATCGCGCAAATCGACACGCCGTACCTGACCGAAACCACGTCGGGCTTGACCTATGTGGTCAACCGGTTCCACGGCTGGAAGCATGCCGGGCATATCACGCTCGTGCGCGGCGAGCGTTCGCGTCTGGCGGATTATGCGTCTGAAGTTCTTTAGATTCCGCAGCGCGGCGTGCGAACTTAAAGCCCCAAAACCGACTCGAATGGACGTTCATGGATAGATCTCCCCCGGTCCGCAGGCCCATTACCGCGCTTCTAGCCGCGACGGCGGCGGTTTATTGCCTGGGCACTGCCTGGAGCTTCGGCGCAGGGGCCGGCGCCGACCCAGGCGCAAAGCCGGCAACCGCGGATTCCTACGACACCTACATGGCCGAGAAGGGCGCCCTTGCCGACGACGCGGCACCCAGCACGGTCGCCGTCGGCACCGCCGGCGAACTGCCGGACTTGGGCAGCCCGGCGGAGGCCGCGATCAGTCTGGAAGACGAGTACAGCGTCGGCTTGACGATTATCCGCGGGATGCGCGCCAGGCACGAAATTCTCGAGGATCCCGAGGTCAGCGAGTACATCCAAAGCATCGGCCACCGCCTCTCGAGCTTCGCCGAGGAGGGACAGCACGAGTTCTACTATTTCGTCGCCAACGATCCGACGGTCAACGCCTTCGCGTTGCCCGGCGGCTTCATCGGCATCAACAGCGGCCTTTTCCTACTGACCCGCAATGAAAACGAACTGGCCGGCATCCTCGCGCACGAGACCGCGCACGTCACGCAGCGGCATATCGCCCGCTCGCTGGTCGAACATTCGCATGCCGGCTTGGTGTCGACCGCGGCGATGCTGGCCGCGATCCTGCTCGGCGCGACCGCCGGCCATGGTTCACCGGATGCGATGGAGGG
>JAYTQR010000257.1:0-6178 GCA_043746615.1 Gammaproteobacteria bacterium
AGGCATGCAAAACTTCGCAGCTCGGGCTATCGGAGGCACGCGTGCGCATATTCCAAGTCGACGCTTTTACCAAGGTCCGGTTCACCGGCAACCCGGCGACCGTCATCCTCGACGCGGACGGGCAAGACGATGCGGGGCTGCAGTCGATTGCTCGCGAGTTCGCGCACGCGGAGACTGCGTTCGTGATGGCCGCGAACGCCGCCGATCATGACCTGCGGATACGCTTCTTCAACGCCTACAAGGAATCGGCCTTCGTCGGCCACGCGACGGTCGCCTGCCATGCGGTGCTGCTCGCGCTCGGGCGGCGCGGTCTGGGCATTTGCCGCCAGCACTCTGCAACCGGCATCATCGAAGTCGCCGCGTTTGAACGGACCGGTCCCGGCGAACCGTGGCCGACGATCGAATTTCGGCAATCGGCGCCGGAACTAGACAGTCCGCTGCCGCTCAGGTCGACGTTGCGGGTCGCGGAGGCCTTGGGATTGGCGGGTGCGCGGTTGCACGACACCTTGCCGGCGCGGATCGCGCGCAGGGGCAATACTCGCTTGTTGGTGCCGCTCGCCGATGCGCGCGCCCTGGATGAGCTGGCGCCGAATTTCGGCACGCTGAGCGGACTCAGCAACGAGTTCGGCGCGGAAGGATTCTTCGTCTTTGCCTACGAGCACAGTGCCGACGGCGTGTCGACGGAGTCGCGCATGTTCTGCCCGGCGATCGGCATCCCGGAGGATCCGGTCAGCGGCAATGCGCACGCGATGCTCGCCGCCTATCTGTTCGAGTCGGGTGCGCTCGGCGAAACGGCATCGGCCATCATCGGGCGCCAGGGCAAACAGCTGCGGCGCCCCGGCCAGGTTCTCGCCACACTCGAACTGCAACAAGGCAAATTGGCCGCCGTGCGGATCTGCGGCACTGCGGTGATCATCAGCGAGGGCACGCTGGCATTTTAGAGCCGCCGGCTGCGGATGGCATCCCACCGCACGGTCCCTCGCCGGCGTACCAGCCGCATCAATTTGCCGCCGGGGACGGCAGCGCGGCTTGCGGCAATTTCAGCTTGACCGAGTCTGCCACCGCGGCGAGCTCGGTTTTGACGCCCTTCGCGGTTCTCACTGCCTCTTCGAGGTTGCCGGACGCAAACGCGGCTTGCGCTTTCGACCACAGCGAGGCCGCATTGCGCAACGCGGTCTTCGCCGCCGGCACGTCGATGCCCCGCGCCGTTGCGCGGCTGGATTTCTTGCCGAGCAATTCGATTCGGCGTTGGAGCGCGATTGCCTCATCCGGTAACGAGCCGGCCAAACTCGACCAGTCGGCGCTCAGCGCCCGCTTGACCTCGGTTTTCTTCGCGGCCGCTGCGGCCGCGAGCCCTTGCGCCGACGCCAGCACCGCCGGGGCTGCGGCGATTACCGCGTTGTAATCCTTCTGCTCGAACGCTGCTTGCAAGCCGGCCAATTTGGCTCGGACGTCTTGGAATTCGTCGGGCAGGTATTTCGCCGCGTCCGCCGAGGTTGCGGTCATGGTCGAATTCCTCCGCGATGAAGCCGTGCAAGGCTGACCCGCGCCGACGCCGCGGGCTAGCTCAATTCGCGACGCGCCCGCGCGAGCCATTCGGCTTGTGCCCTGCGGAAATGCGCGGGCGCAATTTTCGCGCTCTGCAGTAATTCCACGATAACCCGCTGCGCATCGGCGCTCTTACCGCGCCGCTTCAGCAGTAATGCGTAACGCAGGCGAGCCTCGGCGCCGGGATACTCCGGCGCGATCGCGGCATATTCCCGCTCGGCCTCCGCGAGCGCGCCGTCCGCCTCGAGCGTGCGCGCATACAGCAGGCGTGCCTCGGCGGATTTGAACTCCGCGTTGTTCTGCAGGAGGCGTTCCAAGCTGCTGCGCGCGGCCGGATAATCCTCCTTCGCGAATTGCGCGCGCGCCAACGCCAACAGCAGCGTCGGTTCGTGCTCGAAAATGCCGGTGAGTCCGGCACGGCAAACCTCGATCACGCGGTCGTATTGACCGCGTGCGATCAATTCCGCGGCCAGGCGCCGGCGCGCATCGACATTGCCGGAAATTTCGACCTCGGCGCTGGCACGGCGCAGATCCCGATCCGGGTCGAACAATCTGCGGGCGCTCGTACCCGCGCTGCGCATGCCGCCGCCGCCGCCGGCGAACTCCGGCAGGACCTCGACCACGAAGTAGGCGAGCGACCCGGCCGCCGGCAGCAGCCCTATCGCCAGGATCCACAACATGTTCCGTCCGGTCTTGATCACATGCATGATCAATCCGGCCTGTATCAACAGAGATAAGACGATCCAATGCACTAGGTTCTCCGCAGGCGCACCGCGCTCTCGGCTCACCGCGGCATTGTAGCGAAAAAAGGGCCGTGGTCTTGTCTGCGTCCGGTTCCGTTCGCAGAACCCAGATTTATCGGGTGCGCCCGGCATTTATGTAAACGCAAACCGCGCTCGATGCCGCGCGGTACGTCTTCCGTGCGATGCACGGCAATGACCAGTGTGACCCGGCCGGTCATCAATCGTTCCAAGAGGTGTTTGACCGTGGCGCGTTGCCGTGGATCGAGTCCGGTCAAGGGTTCGTCGAGCAACAGTAACCGCGGCTCGCCGGCCAATGCGCGGGCGATCAGCGCGCGGCGTAATTGTCCGTACGACACTTCGCGCGGGCGCCGCTGCGCCAGCGTCGACAGACCGAAGAAGCGCAGCCAGCGCAGTGCGGCGCGGCGGTCGGCCGCGCTCGGCGCCTGCGCGAGACCGATGCTGGCGTGGCGGCCGCTCGCGACCAAATCCAGCAAGCTGATGTCGCTGCAATAGTCCGCCTGCAGCTCGGGCGATAGGTAGCCGACGCGGCGTTTCCATGCCTCGATCGCCAATCCCGCGGCGACACCGCAGCGTTCGATACGGCCGCCGAACGCCGGCGCGAGATCGCCGTACAGAAGTTTCAGCATGGAGGATTTTCCCGAGCCGTTCGCGCCGATGAGCGCCCAATGTTCGCCTGCGCGCAAGTCCCAGCTCAGATCCCGCAACACGAGCTTGTAGTCGACGTAAAGATCCGCCCCGCAGAGCCGCAAAAGCAGCTTGGAGCGGCGCGTGGGCGGCGGCGAGGCGGCCTCGAGGACCACCTCCGGCGCATCCGCATCCGCTGGGTCGCCGGCGGCGTGCTCGAGTTGCCGCAGGCGCGCCCGCGGCAACGACTTGCTTGCGGTCACGCGCCCGTGTGCAATCTCCAACAATCGGGTCGTGCCGCGCGGCACGTCGAGCGCACGATGTGCGGCCACGATCCAAGATTGGCCGCGCCGGTGCGCCGCGTCGAGCAGCCGATCGACTCGGCGCCGGTAATGCTCGTCCAGGCCGTTATAGAACTCGTCCAACAGCAGCCAATCAGGCTCTCGTATCAAGGCCCTGGCGAGGAGAACCAAGCGCTTTTGTCCATACGACAACGACAGGAACGGACGCGCGGCCAGTGGCGTCAAGCCGCAGACGCGCAGCATCCGGGAAACGCGCCGCCGTTCGGCCGGCGTGGCCGGCTCGAGCAGCAGATCGGTGCCGTGCAATCCGGTGGCCAGCACATCGCGGACCTCGAGATTCCATCCGTAGCGCGCATATTGATCTTGACGTTCGGCGCCGATGTAGGCGATATGCCGCTTCGCCGATGTCCGATCGATCGGCCGGCCGCCACGTCGAAAGCTCAGCACCTCGCAGCCTGTGGGGGTCGGCCACACGTCGGTCGCGAGCAACTTCAGGAACTGCGTCTTGCCGGCGCCGTTGTCGCCGAGCAGCACCCACCGATCCGTGCCGACGAGACGCAACGAGACATCATCGAGTACCCATTGCGCGCCGCGCCGCACGCTGACGTGGCATAGCGATATTTCCAGCCGACGCCGCGGCTGCGCCGCGCCGCGCCGCGCCGTCGACATTTGCGGCAATTTCGCCATGTTGCACCGTGCCTCGCCGATGTAGCGGCGAAACTCTAATGCGTGGTGGCACTTTTGGCGACACTTATGTTCACCCGCGCCGCGTCGATGTACGCGATGGTTGCGCGATGCGGCGAAGCCGCTACACTGTAGAGCATGTCTCAGCCGCTCGATGCCAGGCGTTTTGGTGGACCGCTGTCATGGGAACAATTGGCGCGTTCCGACGCGGAACAGTCGCAGCGGTTCCTAGCCGAATCCTTATCGCTGCTGCTCGCCGATTTGCTGCGATCGGTGTTGGCGGATGCGAGTCCGACGTTGCCCGCCGACGAGTCGGCCGTCGAACGCTATCGCAATCTGACCGACGCCCTGGCCGACGTCGAGTCGCGCCGGCGTACGGGCCTCGGCGTGACGCGCGCCGGACTGGCGAAGCGCTGCGTGACCTGGCTCAAATTGTTGCTGACCGCGGCGCCGAGCGTCTCCTCCGGCGCCGCGATGCGCGAATTCGTCGATGCGTTGGGGCTTTTCCCGGCGCTGTTCGACAGCGAACCGTCCGCACGCTCCCGCCGCGCCCGCTTGACCTGGCTGCTGACGCACGACCGGCGCCTGGATGCGAGTACGCGCGAGGCGGCAGCCGCGCTGATCGAGGCTTGTGAGCACTTAGGCGTTTTGCTGTGGCCGGATGCCGAAACGGCCTGAGGCGATCATTGCATCGCTGCAGCGGCCCGCCAGGGCGTATAATTGCCGCTTTACTCCTTGGCTAAAGTACGCTGGCTGGAGCGCTCGATGCAAGAACCTTCCCGAGCCGACGCGCAAGCTGGCGCGCCGCAGACGGCTGAACGCTCGCGCCGCAAATGGACGAAACTACTGCAGCCATTCGCTCGCGAGCGCGGCCTCGCGACGCCGATCGTGTGGTTCCTGCTCGACTGGTTTGTCTTGGTCGCGGCGCTGACGAGCCTGCTCGTCGTCGAGCGGTGGTGGGTCAAGGTGTTCGCCTCCTTGGTGGTGGCGCTGTGGATCGCGCGCCTGTTCGTGATCGGCCACGACGCCTGTCACGGTTCCTACACGCCGAACAAGACCTTGAACAAATGGATCGGCAGGATCGCGTTCCTGCCGTCGCTGACGCCCTATAGCCTTTGGGAAATCGGCCACAATCTCGCGCATCACGGATTCACTAACTTGAAGGGCCGCGACTACGTGTGGACGCCGTATTCGCCGCATGAATTCGCGCACCTGCCGCGGTTGCGTCGCGCGCTGGAGCGGATCTATCGCAGCGGTTTCGGTCAAGGCGTCTACTACATGATCGAGATGTGGTGGAAGAGGTTGTTTTTTCCGGCCCGCAAGCACGTCGGCACGCGGCGCACGAGCTATACCTGGGACAGCTTGTTGGTGGGCGCATTCGGCGCATTGTGGATCGGCGGCCTCGTCGCCTGGGGAATCTACAGCGGCCGCTCCATATCGGCACTGGTGATATTCGGTTTCGCGCTGCCGTTTTTCCTGTGGAATTGCCTGATGGGCTTCGTCGTCTATGTCCAGCACACGCATCCGCGCGTCGCCTGGTACGAACGCCGCGACGAATGGACCGCAAACGCCGGCTACGCGACCACGACCGTGCACGTCAAGCTGATGCGGCCGTTCGACGGCCTGATCCATTACATTCTCGAACACGGCGCGCATCACGTGAACATGGGCATCCCGCTGTACCGGCTCAAAGCGGCGCAAGCGCGGCTGACCGCAACGCTCGACGAGCGGCTGAATACGCAAGCGTTCACTTGGCGTTACTACTGGAACACGGTCAAGCGCTGCAAACTCTACGATTTTGCTGGCCATGTCTGGACCGATTTCGAGGGCCGCATCACCTCCGAACGGTTGGTAAGACTGCGCTGAACGAATGTCGCCGCCGGCCGCGCGCCGCGGCGCCTTCGAGCTGCTGCCGCACCACGGTTGACGTGCCGATCGTTTTGTTGCAACGTACGCACACACGACAAGTTCCCCTGAAGGGGATTTAAAGGGAACTCGGGTTAAAGGCCCGGGCTGCCCCCGCAACTGTAAGCGGTGCGCCCTGCATCGAAGACCACTGGCTCGCAATGCGAACCGGGAAGGTGACGCAGGGACTTTAGCCGCGAGCCAGGAGACCTGCTTGCCGTGGTCGCCCATCGATCAGCCGGGGTGCGCTGAGCGAGCGGAATTTACCGAGCGGCGACGGAGTGGGACCGCGCGCGTGCGCTGGTTCGCCGCGCACCCCGGTCGGGGTCGATGCGGCGGGTGCCGGTGCGA
>JAYTQR010000258.1:0-7891 GCA_043746615.1 Gammaproteobacteria bacterium
GTGATGAAGGAGACGAAAAAACTGTGCTCGCGGGCCAGCGAATAGCGCAGGCCCACGAACACCGGAATGGGCTGGAACATGCGCGGCGATTAAACCACAGCCCGCAAGGTTTCGGGCGCAACTCAATGAAAAACAAGAAATATCAGAATAATCAGAGTGTTAATTGCGTCAAATTTTGTGCGCCGGCCGGGTGGTATAGTGATTCGGTGTTTGGCAGCGTTGCGAGGTGTGCCATGAGCTATCGAAAACCGCTGATCGCCGCATTGCTCGCCGCGGCCGCCGCCGCCGGCTGGGGTGTTGCGGCGGCGGCGAACGCGCCCGCCGCATCCGGCGATGCGGCCGCGGCGGCAGGCGAGACCGCTTCGGCGGCCCAAAACCCGAGCGCCACGATGCCGAGACGCGGCATGACGATGGACTCGGTCGCCAAACGCTTCGGTGATCCGCTCAAAAAAATGCCGGCGGTCGGCAAGCCGCCGATCACCCGCTGGCAGTACCCAGGCTACATCGTCTATTTCGAGGATCAATACGTCATCGACAGCGTGGTTGCGAGCTAAAGGCCCCATCACGTAACATCCGCAGCGCCGCGGATCGGCCTACCGCGAACTGAAGGTTCGCGGCGGGCATTTTTTGTTTTATTTGTTCCCGTCCGTCCGCTACGAGCGAGGCGATGCCGTTAACTCAACCGCGACTGCCGAGCGCCGATGCCGGCCAAATCAACTGGGGCAGGCTGCATGGGGCGGCCGCGGCGCTCGCGATCGCGGAGGCCGCCGCCGCCGCGACGCCGCTGATCGTCGTGACGCCGAACACGCGCGTGGCCGAGGCGCTCGCCGGCGAGATCGCGTTCTTTGCCGGCCGTGCCGTGCCGGTCGCGGTGTTTCCGGATTTGGAGACGCTGCCGTACGACAGCTTCTCGGCGCATCCTGACATCACTTCGGCGCGGCTCGCGGTGCTCGCCGCGTTGCCGCGTGCGCGCGCCGGCGTGTGGGTGGTGGCCGCCGACACGCTGCTGCAGCGGCTGCCGCCGCGCAGCTACATCGACGCCTATTCGCTCCAGGTGCAGGTCAACGAAGCGTTGGATATCGCCGCGCTGCGCGCGCAGCTGGCCGCGGCCGGTTATGCGGCGGTCACCCAAGTGATCGCGCACGGCGAGTTCGCGGTCCGCGGCTCCCTGATCGATGTGTTCCCGATGGGCTCTGCGGAGCCGTACCGGATCGATATGCTCGACCGGGACGTCGACAGCATTCGCCGCTTCGACCCGGACACGCAGCGCTCGGGCGAAACGATCCAGCGCATCGCCTTGTTGCCGGCGCGCGAGACGCCGCTCAATCCGGACGCGGTGCGCGAATTCCGGCGCCGCTACCGGCTGCGCTTCACAGGCGATCTCGCCGCACAGAGCGTCTACCGCGACGTCAGCCAGGGCATCGCCCCGGGCGGCATCGAATATTTCCTGCCGCTGTTCTTCGAACGCACCTCGCATCTGTTCGAGTATCTGCCGCCGGCCAGCATCCTGATCGACATCGAGGCTGCGTCGGCCTCGGTACCGCAGCTGTGGACCCGGATCGTGGAACGCCACGAGCAGCTGCGCCACGACCGCCATCGTCCGCTGCTGGATCCCGCCGAGTTGTTCCTGCCGCCGGCGGAATTCACCGCGCAGCTCGCGGCCTGGCGCCGCGTGCGGTTGCATGCCTTCGAATGGCCGCCACAGACGCCGGGCGAGGTGCAGAATTTCGCCAGCTCCGCGCCGCCGGTGGTGCGCATCGATGCGCGTGCCGAACGGCCGGCGGCCGAGCTCGCGCGCTACCTGACGGCAAGTCCCGCCCGTGTGCTGATCGCGGCGGAATCGCCCGGCAGGCGCGAATTGCTGCTCGACCTGTTGCGCGGGCACGGCATAGCGCCGACATTGTTCGACGACTTCGCCGCATTCGCCGCCGCCGACACGCGTTGCGCAATCACTGTGGCGGCAGCCGTGTCGGGCCTGAAACTCGACTCCCCGCCGCTCGAGATTCTCACCGAGTCGCAACTGTTCGGCGACCGTGCTCGCCAGGAACGGCGGCGGCGGCGCGCCGAGCGCGACCCGGCGAAGATCCTCGCGGCGCTGACGGACTTGCACATCGGCGCGCCGGTCGTGCACGACGCCTACGGCGTCGGCCGCTACAACGGACTGCAAGTGATGCACGTCGCCGGCCGGACCGGCGAGTTTCTGGTGCTCGAGTACGCGGACGGCGACAAATTGTACGTTCCGGTGCAGGCGTTGCACCTCGTCACGCGCTATACCGGAGCTGCGGCCGAGACGGCGCCTCTGCACAAGCTCGGCAGCGAACAGTGGCAAAAGGCGCGGCGCAAGGCCGCACAGCGCATTCGCGACGTCGCCGCGGAACTGCTGGATTTGTATTCGCGCCGCGCCGCTCGCCAAGGCATGCGGATCGTCGCCGGTGAGGCCGAATACCGGGCTTTTCAAGCCGGCTTCCCCTTCGAGGAAACCGAGGACCAGGCGGCGGCGATCGAACAGGTCATCGACGACCTGCAATCCGCCAAGCCGATGGACCGGGTCATCTGCGGCGACGTCGGCTTCGGCAAGACCGAGGTCGCGCTGCGCGCCGCATTCATCGCCGTGCAGGCGGGCAAGCAAGCCGCCGTTTTGGTGCCGACGACGCTGCTCGCCCAGCAGCATTTGACGACATTCACCGACCGGTTCGCGGATTGGCCGATCAGAGTCGCCAGCCTGTCGCGCTTCCGCACGAATAAGGAGGCCGCGGCCGTGCTCGCCGGGATCGCCGCGGGCACGGTCGATATCGTCATCGCGACGCAGCGGCTGCTGCAAGGCCAGGTGCGCTTCAAGGATCTCGGGCTCGTCGTCATCGACGAGGAACACCGCTTCGGCGTGCGCGACAAGGAGAAACTGAAAGCCTTGCGTGCACAGGTGGACGTGCTCACGCTGACCGCGACGCCGATCCCGCGGACGCTGAACATGGCGATGGGCGGTCTGCGCGATTTGTCGCTGATCACGACGCCGCCGGCCGAGCGCCTGGCGGTCAAAACCTTCGTGCTGGAATGGAACGGCGCGGTCGTGCGCGAGGCGCTGTTGCGCGAGATTCGCCGCGGCGGTCAGATCTATTACGTGCACAACACCATCGAAACGATCGACAAGACCGCCCAGGCCGTGCGCGAATTGGTGCCCGAAGCGCAGGTCGTGGTCGGTCACGGGCAAATGCGCGAGCGCGATCTGGAGCAGCTGATGCTGGACTTTTATCATCGCCGTTTCAATGTCCTGGTCTGCACGACGATCATCGAGAGCGGCATCGACGTACCCACCGCCAACACGATCATCATCGACCGCGCGGATCGCTTCGGACTCGCGCAGATCCATCAATTGCGCGGCCGTGTCGGGCGCTCGCATCACCGCGCCTACGCCTATCTGATCACGCCGCCGCACCGCGCGATGACGGCCGATGCGCTCAAGCGTCTGGAGGCGCTCGAATCGCTGGAGGAACTCGGTGCCGGCTTCACGCTGGCGACCCATGATTTGGAGATCCGCGGCGCCGGCGAATTGCTCGGCGACGAGCAGAGCGGGCAAATTCACGAAATCGGCTTCAATTTGTACACCGACCTGCTGGAGCGGGCCGTGTCGGCATTGAAGTGCGGTGCGCAGCCGGACCTCGAACGCGCCGTGAACGCGGGACCGGACATAGAGCTGCACGTCCCCGCGCTGATTCCACAGGACTATGTCCCGGACGTGCACCTGCGCCTGGTGCTGTACAAGCGCATTGCGAGCGGCGCGAGCGGCGCGGAACTGGATGACATCAAGGCCGAGATGATCGACCGTTTCGGTCCGCTGCCGCCGTTCGCCGCGACGCTGCTGCGCGTGACCCGGCTGAAACTGCGCGCCGCGCAACTGGGCATCCGCAAGATCGACGCCGGCGCGACCGGCGGTTACCTGCTCTTCGACGCACAAAATCCCATCGACCCGCAGCGCGTGCTGCAACTGCTCCACGGACGGGCGCCGGAGTACCGCCTCGACGGCCCGCTGAAACTGCGCTTCGCTCACGACGCGCGCGGCGAGGAGCAATTGTTTACCCACATCGATCGATTATTGGATCGGCTGGCCTGATGCCGGCAGGCGCAGCGGCCGCCCGCAGACCGACCCGCCTCAAGCGGCGCAGTTGCGCCCGGATTCCTTCGCGACCTGCAAGCGCTGGCGCGCCTTCTGTAGCAGACCGGCCGGTTCCAGCGCGCCGTCCGGGATCGCGACGGCGACGCCGACGCTGACGCTGACGTAACGCAATATGGACGATCGTGGATGATGGATGCGCAGCTCGCGAACACGCTCGGCGATCGTCTGGGCGATGCGCAGCGCTTGCTCCTCCGGCACGCCGGGCGCGAATGCGATCAGGCTGCCGCCGTCGACGCGTGCCGTGACATCGCTCGCGCGCCGCAGGCAGCCGGCGATGCAATGCGCGACGCGGCGTATGGTCGAATCGCCGGCGGCGCGGCCGAACGTCGTGTTGTAAAGCTCCAGCGCGTCGATGTCGATGCTGAACACCGCAATGCCGTGCCGCTCGATCTGCGCCGCGGCCCACGCCCGCTTCAGCGACTCCTCGAGGTAGGCAAAGGTGCATAGTCCGGTCAAGCGGTCCTCGCGCGGCGCCGGCGGCGGCGGCGGCGCCGCGCCCGCATCGCGGCCGGGCTGCGCGGCGCGGCGCAGCCGTTCGCTCGCGTCGCGGTGAAACCCGGCGAAATAGCTGATTTTGCCGCCCGCATCGCGCAGCGGCCGCACGCTGATCTCATTCCAGAAAAGCGTGCCGTCCTTGCGGTAATTGCGCAGCAAGACGTGACACGACTCGCCCTTGCTCAAACAATCGCGCAGCCGCTGGCGGACGTCCTGATCGTGGTCGCCGGCCTGCAGCAGCCGCAAATTGCGCCCGAGCAACTCATCGCGCGGGTAGCCGGTCAGCGCCAGGAAAGCGGCGTTGACGTAGACGACCGGATGCTGCGGGTCCTGCGCGTCGACCAAGACCACACCCTCCTGCGAGCTCTCCAGCAAGCGGCGGTACAGATCAGCATCCAGATTCGTCATGGTTCGCCCTCGGTCAACACCAACGCCGGCGGCGCCGACAGCGCCTCGACCGCGGCCACGGCCTCCTGCCACTGACGGCTGGCGCGGATCCCGGTCGGCGGGCCGCCGCGCGCGCGCATGCGCATGATGCGTGCTTGCGAGGCCGGGTTCATCGCCTCCGGCTTGAAGTGATCCAGCAGCGCATGAACGGCCGCCCGATCGTTGCAGATCGGCAGCACGTCGCAGCCGGCGGCGAGGCCGAGGCGTGCGCGCGCGAGCACGTCGCCGAACGCCGCGGCGCCGGCCATGCTCAGATCGTCGGCGAACACACAGCCGTGGAATCCCAGGGTACCGCGCAAAATACCGCTGATCCAGCGGTGCGACAGACTGGCCGGAAAGGCGTCGATTTGCGCAAAAACGACGTGCGCGGCCATCACCGCGGCCAGCTGATTCTCGATCAGCAGCCGGTACGGCCGCAGATCCGCTTGCAGATCCGCATAGGCGCGCCGGTCGACGGGCAGCGCGAGATGCGAGTCGGCGATGACGGCGCCGTGGCCCGGAAAATGCTTGGCCGTCGCCGCCATGCCGGCCTCGCGCATGCCCGCGCTCGCGGCGCTGGCGAGCGCCGCGACCGCATCGGCGTCGCGGTGAAACGCGCGGTCGCCGATGATCTCGCTGACGCCGTAGTCCAGATCGACGCACGGCGCGAAGCTGAAATCGATGCCGGCGGCGCGCAATTCGATCGCCATCAGCCAGCCCGCCAGGTGCGTCAGCTCCAGCGCCCGGCGCCGGTCCTCGTCGAAGCGGCGGCCGAACGCGCGGGCCGCCGGCAGCCGCGTGAAGCCGTCGCGAAAGCGCTGCACGCGTCCGCCTTCATGGTCGACGGCGACCAGCAGAGCCGGCGTGCGCACGGCTTTGATCGACGCCGTCAGCGCCGCGATTTGCGCCGGGTCGTGGTAGTTCCGCGTGAACAACAGGACGCTGCCGACCAGCGGATGCGCGAGCACGTCGCGATCCTCGGCGCTGAGCTGCGCCGCGGCGATATCGACCATCAGCGGCCCCAAGCTCACGTCCGGCGCTCGAACACCGCTATCGACTCGACGTGCGTGGTGTGCGGAAACATGTCCATTACTCCCGCGGCGATCAACTCGAATCCCTGGCCGTCGACCAGAATACCGGCATCCCGCGCCAAGCTGCCGGTATGACAGGAAATATACACGACTCGGCGCGTACGCCAATGCGTCATGCGTTCGATGACCTCGCGTGCGCCGGCGCGCGGCGGATCGAGCAGCACCCGTTCGTACCGCTGTTGCGCCCACGGACCGAATGCCCCGGGTTCGAAGAGGTTATCGGCGTGAAAAACCGCGTTGCCGATGCCGTTGTTCGCGGCGTTGGCCCGCGCCTTGGCGATCAGCGCCGGCTCGCCGTCGATGCCGACGACGCGCTCCGCGCGGCGAGCCAGCGGCAGCGCAAAATTACCCAGTCCGCAAAACAAGTCGAGCACGCCGTCGCCCTTGTCCGGCGCCAGCTCGGCGACCGCCGTCTCGATCATCGCCGCATTGATGTGTTGATTGACCTGCACGAAGTCTGCGGGGCCGAACTCCATGAGTAGATCGAACGCATCGATCGCGTAGCGCAGCGGCGGCGGCGGCGAACCACTCAAGGGGCGGATCGTATCGATTCCGCCGCTCTGCAGATGGATTTGCACGTGCCGCTGTGCGGCGAACTGCGCGAGCCGCGCCGTATCCTGCGCCGAGGGCGGCCGCAGGACGCGGAACACGAGTGCGGCGCCGGCGTCGCCCACGGCCAGTTCGACCTGCGGCACGTGCTCGCGGATGCTCAAGCCGTCTACCAGCACCGCCAGATCCTGCGGCAGCGAGCCGAAGCCGTCGGCCAACACCTCGCAGTGGCGAATGTCGGCGAGATACGGTTTATCCTTCTCGCGGAAACCGGCGAGCACGCGGCCTTTCTTGTGCACGTACTTGACGCCGAGCCGCGCGCGGCGCCGATAGCGCCATGCGGGCCCGCGCAGCGGCTCGAGGATCCGCTTGGGCGCCACGCCGCCGATGCGCTCGAGATCGTCGAGCAATTGCGCCTGCTTTGCCGCGAGCTGCGCCGCCGGCGCGAGGTGCTGCAGGGCGCAGCCGCCGCAGATGCCGAAGTGCGCGCATTGCGGCGCGACGCGCTCGGCGGAGGGCACCAGGATCTCGACCAGATCGGCTTCGTCCATGTGCCGGCGCCGCTTGTTGACGCGCAGGATCACGCGCTCGCCCGGCAGCGCGCCGGCGACGAACACGGCCTTGCCGTCGATGCGCGCGATGCCGCGGCCGTCGTGCGCGAGCGCGACGACATCGGCTGGCTGCGGCGGCCCGGGTTTCAATGCTCCGGCCACGCCGCCGCGAATTCTTGCAGGTGCGCGGCGGCGGAATCCCGCAGCATCTGCCGCACCCGCGCGAGCTCGAGCGTATGCTCCGCCCCCGTCAGATTGCCGCGCAGCAGCTCGAAGCGCAGATAGATCAAATAGGTGTTCAGCACGTCGGTCTCGCAGTACGCGCGGATGCGCGGCAATTCGCCGCCGAGGTAGGCCTCCCAGACATCGGCGCCGCGCATGCCGATCTTTCCCGGGAAACCCAGCAAGCCCGCGACATCCTCGAGGCTCGCGCGGCCACGGCCTTGAAAGCCGGACAAAATGTCCATCAAGTCCATGTGCCGCCAGTGGAAGCGGCTCAGGTAATTGCTGTAGCGGAAGCTGTGGTCGTTGTCGCCGGTCTCCCAATAGCGCGCCGCGGTCACATGGTGCAACAGGCTGCGGTAATGCAGCACCGGCAGGTCGAACCC
>JAYTQR010000259.1:0-1986 GCA_043746615.1 Gammaproteobacteria bacterium
TGGTCGGTCCGCTATATTCGGGCCGCAGCCTCGCGGCGCTTTTGCCGGACGGTGGCCGCGGACTGCCTATCTACACGATCGCGACCTACGATCAGACGCTGCCGTTTTATTGGCGCAGAACCCTGCGGCTGGTCGCGTACCGCGGCGAACTCGACTATGGCTTGCGGCATACGCCGGGCGCCGAGATCGCGACTATCCCGGCGTTCCTCGCACGCTGGTCGGCAACGACGCTGGCTTATGCCGTCATGGAGATCGATATGTACGATGAATTGCGCGCGCGCGGCGTGCCGATGCGTGAATTGGGGCGCGATGCGCACCGCGTGCTCGTGGCGCGCCGATGAGCGGGATCACGTGGCTGTTGATACTCAGCGGTGTGGGTTTGAATGCCGCCGCGCAGCTTGCACTGAAATATGCGACGCGCTCGCTCGCCGGTTTCACGCGCTTCGACGCCGCGACGCTTGCAGCGAGCGCCGCACTGCTGTGGCACAGTCGGGCGTTCTGGGTCGGGATGGTCTGCTACGGCGCGAGTTTGTGCGTGTGGCTCGCCGCGCTGGCCAAGGCGCCGGTCAGCATCGCCTATCCGATGCTGTCGCTCGGCTATGTCGTGGTCGCCGCGGCTTCGGTGCTGTGGTTGGGTGAAACGCTGTCGCCGGCGAAGATTTGCGGCATCGCCCTGATTTGCGCCGGCGTCGTACTCGTCTCGAGGAGTTCCGCATGAGCGCTTATCTGCCGTTTGCCCGTCCTGCGATCGACGAGGAGTGCATCGCCGCGGTCGCCGCGGTGCTGCGCTCGGGGCAGCTCGCGAGCGGCCCGAGAGTACAGGCGTTCGAGGCGGCGCTCGCCGGCTATATCGGCGGTGGCCGGCAGCTGCGGGCCCTGACCTCGGCGACCGAGGGGTTGGAGATCGCGCTCGCGGTCGCGGGCATCGGCCCGGGCGATGAGGTCATCGTGCCGGCGATGAGCTTTGCCGCGAGCGCGAACGTGATCGTCCGTCTGGGCGCGAAGCCGGTGTTCGTCGACATCGAGCTTGCGACGCGTAATATCGATCTGACTCTTGCTGAGCGTGCGCTGACGCCGCGCACGCGCGCGATCATGCCGGTGCATTTCTCCGGGTTGCCGGTCGATCTCGATGCGCTCTATGATCTCGCGCGGCGGCATTGCTTGCGCGTCATCGAGGATGCGGCGCATGCGATCGGTTCGCGTTATCACGGCCAGCCGATCGGCAGCCGTGGCGATCTGGTCGTGTTCAGCTTTCATCCGAACAAGAACATGACGACGATCGAGGGCGGGGCGATCGCGACCGCCGACCCAATGGCCATCGCCCTGATCGAACGACACCGTTTCCACGGCATTCGACGCAACGCCGACGGCGAGGTCGACGTCCTGCTGCCGGGCGCGAAGAGCAACATGTCCGACGTCGCCGCGCAGATCGGCATCGATCAATTGCGCCGCCTGGACAGCTTCAATTCGCGCCGGCGCGAACTCGCGGCGCGCTATTTCGAGGCCTTGGACGGCCTCGCTGCGCTCGTGCTGCCGGCGCGCGGCGATGCTGGGCACAGCTGGCACATGTTCACGCTGCTGATCGATTTTGCCGCCCGCGGCACGACCCGCGCGGCGTTCCAGAAGGCAATGGCGCTGCGCGGGATCGGCATCGGCGTGCACTATCCGTGCATACCGGCGCTCAGCTACTACCACGATCGCGGCTACCGCGCCGAGGATTACCCGGTCGCGGCGCAGGTCGGCCGCGAGACGGTTACCTTGCCGTTGTTCCCGGCGATGAGCGAGGATGACGTGGTGCGCGTCGGCGAGGCGCTGCGCGCGGAGTTGTGTTGATCATGGCCGCTCCGATCGAGTCGTATCCATGGATGAAGACGCCGCCCTGGTCTGCACGCCGAATGTGCCGCCGCAGATCGGATTACGCAGGCTCACCCCGCGGCAGCAGTCAGTCTTGATCGCGCAATCGCCTTGGCGCAGACTAGCGAAACA
>JAYTQR010000260.1:0-8442 GCA_043746615.1 Gammaproteobacteria bacterium
GTGATCAGGCGCGCCTGCGGCGTCATCACCGAGGAGACCGGCGCATCGAGCTTGGTCTCGAAGCGCAGATCGCGGTGGGTCACGATGCCGACGACCTTCGTGCCGACGACGACAGGCACGCCCGAAATATTCTTCGCGCGCGTCAGCTCGATGACTTCGCGAATCGTCATTTGCGGATTGACGCTGATCGGATCGCTGATGACGCCGCTTTCGAACTTTTTGACGCGGTCGACTTGGCGCGCCTGATTGTCGATCGACATGTTCTTGTGGATGATGCCGATGCCGCCTTCCTGGGCGATCGTGATCGCCAGGCGCGCCTCGGTCACGGTGTCCATCGCCGCAGATACCACCGGTAAATTGACGCGGATTTCCCGGGTCAGCTGGCTAGACAACGAGACTTCGCGCGGCAGCACTTCCGAGTAGGCCGGCACCAGCAGGACATCGTCGAAAGTCAGTGCCTCTTCAATAATGCGCATAGGACGGATTTCATGCAGGTTCGTCTGAGAGGCGGCGCATTGTACCTTGCGCGTACAATGCGGTAAACCACAGGATCATCGGCCGATGTACGAAGCGCCCCAAGACTCCCAAGGATCGCGCCGCGAACGCGACGTATTCACGGTTTCGCGCCTGAACCGCGAGGTGCGCCTGCTGCTCGAGCGCGGCTTCGGCACGATCTGGCTGGAAGCGGAAATCTCCAATTTCGCCAGGCCCGGCTCGGGCCATTGGTATTTTTCGCTGAAGGATGCGGCCGCGCAGGTCCGCTGCGCGATGTTCCGGCAGCGTAATCTGCTCGCCGCGTTTACGCCGCGGGACGGCCAAAAAGTGCTGGTGCGCGCGCGCATCGGACTCTACGAGCCGCGCGGCGAGTACCAACTGCTGATCGACCACATCGAGGATGCCGGGATCGGCGCGCTGAAACGGCAGTTCGAGGAGTTGGCGGCCAAACTGTCCGCCGAGGGTTTATTCGCCAATGAGCGCAAACGCCCGCTGCCCGCCCTGCCGCGGCGGATCGGCGTAATCACCTCCCCGACCGGCGCGGCGATTCGCGACATATTGCAGGTCTTGCAGCGGCGTTTTCCAGCGGCCGCCGTGTTGATTTACCCGGTTCCCGTACAAGGCGCCCAGGCGGCCGCGGCTATCACCGCCGCCCTCGTGCTCGCAGGGCGCCGCGCCGAATGCGACGTGCTGATCTTGGCGCGAGGCGGCGGCTCTTTGGAGGATCTCTGGGCGTTCAACGACGAGGCGCTCGCCCGTGCGATCGTCGCTTCGCCGATCCCAGTCGTCAGCGGCGTCGGTCATGAAATCGATTTCACGATCGCCGACTTCGCCGCCGACGTGCGCGCGCCGACGCCGTCTGCCGCCGCCGAACTCGTCGTGCCGGATGCGCAAGCATGGCTGAAGAGTTTCCGCAACCTCGGCTCGCGGCTGCAACAAAGCATGCGGCGCCGCTTGCACAACGGCGGGGAACGCCTGCGCTGGCTAATTGGCCGCGCCGCGCAGGTCAGTCCGCGAGCGCGCTTGAGCGAACACATGCAGCGCCTCGATGATCTGGAACAGCGACTCGTGCGCGGGCTGCGCCAAGGCCTGACGGCGCTGCGATCGACCCTGGTCGAGACGCAAAGCCGCTTGTGGCGCACAAGTCCCGCCGCACGGGTCAAGGACGGCGCCGCGCGTCACCGCGACTTGCTGGCACGCTTGCGCATGGCGCAACTGCAACGGCTGCGCGACGCGCGCGAGCGGCTCCTGCCCCTGGTGCGCACACTGCAGGCGGTGAGTCCACTCGCGACGCTGGACCGCGGCTACGCGATCGTCAGCACCGTGGACGGCGAAATCTTGCGTGACGCCGCGCGCGCGCCGCCCGGCACGCTCCTCGAGGCCCGGCTCGCACACGGACGCCTGCGCGCAACGGTCACGAAGCCGCCGGCATGAGGCGTACACCGCCGAGGATGCGCGGCCTTCTGCATGCTCTGGGCGCTCTGGGTCTGTGGCCGATATTGGCGTCCGCGCTCGCGCTGCCGCGGGCCAGCCCCGTCCCCGGCGGCATCCAAATCTTCGCACTGCCGAACACGGACGCTGCCGTCCCCGACGTCGATGCCGACGGCCATCGCGCGCTGGTCGTGCGCCACGCCGGAAAATGGTTCGCAGTCATCGGCATACCGCTGACGGCGGTGCCAGGTCCCCGGCAGGTCACGCTCGGCACAGGCGCCGAGGTCGGCAAGCTCGACTTCCGAGTCGAGCCGAAACGCTATCGCGTGCAGTCGCTGCGGGTCGCGCCGCGGGATGTGGACTTATCACCACGCGACCTGGCGCGCGTGCGGCGCGAACGTGTCGAAATTGACCGCGCCCTATATCACTGGAGCGAACGCCAACCGGCCACGCTTCGATTCGGTCCGCCGGTCGCCGGGATCCGCACCAGTTCGTTTGGGTCGCGGCGGGTGTTCAACGGCGAAGCCCGTAACCCGCACACCGGCATGGATATCGCGGCGCCCGTCGGGACGCCGGTGCGCGCGCCGGTTGCCGGCATCGTCGTCGACACCGGACGTTATTTTTTCAACGGCAATACGGTGATCATCGACCATGGGCGCGGCTTCACCAGCATGTACTGCCACTTGAGCAGGATTGCCGTGAAGCCGGGGCAAGCGATACGCGCGGGCGAGCGTCTCGGCGCCGTCGGCATGACCGGGCGGGCTACCGGACCTCATCTGCATTGGGGCTTGAGTTTGAACGGCGCCTGGGTCGATCCGGAACTGTTCCTGCGCTAGCGGCGCACGGCGTTACGGGCCTTTACCCTTGACCGTTTTCCCGGGCGAGTTCTTCGCCGGCGCCGGCGCGTGAACCAATGAGATCAACGGACAGCTCTGACCGCGAACCAGGATCGAGCTGAACCGATCGAAGCTGCCGTCGGAATTCGTATGAAAGCCGATCCTCTCGGCAAACGGCAAGTCGAAGCAGTCGCTCATCAGGGTCGCCTTGTACCAATTGCCGGCCTCGCTCTGGATCAATACGGTGCGCCGATTCTCGACGCGCCAACTCCAGATGCCATGATGCGCGGCAAATGGAATGGATGCCTGCGGCGCCGCTTGCGGGTGAGCCGGTGCCGGCGTCGCCGCGCGGCATGCCGTGCCGGCCATCAAAGCCAGCAACGCGATGCTCGGCCATGTCTTCTTCATGTCCATTGCGTCCTCCTCCGCTCTCTTTCACCTATCGTTTGAGACCGCGTGGCAAGCATTTCGTTCCGGTACGCGAGGGTTCGCCGGCGTGTTCGCGGCCGCTTGCCGGCGCAAAGAATCGTCGAGTTCGCGCGCCGAAGCGCCTACTGCAGCGACAGTTGCAGGCGCACGTTGCCGTCGTGCGCGGCAGCATCGTCCTTGGCGACGACAAACACTCGCGCCGGATCGAGCGACGTTCCGGTCAACAATGCCTTCTGCAGCGCCTTCGCACGCTGTTCGCCCAGCATCTTCAGATCCGCGTCGGTAACGACGATGCGGCTCTTCAGCTGCGTCTCAAGGTAGGTAATTTTCGCGGCCTCCTTGTCGGCGGCAGCCTGCGGCGGCGCGGCCGGGTTCGGTTTGGCCGCCGCTGCCGCCGGAAAGCTTGGTGCATGGCCGAATTCGCGGCGATACAGCGCCGTCAGCACGGCGAGCGTCGGCGTTGCGCCGGCCTCCGCGGCATGGGCCTTGCCGCCGCGCGGCGCGGCCTCGGCGGCGCGCACCTCGGCAGCGAAGCGCGCGGTGGCGAGTGCAGGCCGGTCGATCTGCGCTACGTCCGAAATCGGCACGTCGATCTTCAATTGCGGGCGCTCGGTCAGCGCCTTGGCGACTTCCTGCATTTTTTTGACGCCTTGGGCATCGAGCGCCGCGGTACCCGCCGGAAAGTCGACGAACTGCAAATTGGGTCCGGCACCCAATAATTTCCCCAGCAGCGCGAATGGCGCGGTAACCGCTTTCTCCAACAGCTTGTACAGCGCCTTCCCAATCAGCGGTCCGAGCGAGAAGCGCGGATCATCGAGCGTGCCGCTGATCGGAAAATTCAAATCGATCACGCCGTGGCGGTCTTTGAGCAGCGCGACCGCCAATTTGATCGGCAGGGAGACCGCATCCTTGCTCGCGGTCTTCGGGCCGAATTCCAGCTGATCGATGCTCAAGTGGTGTTGGGCATCGAGTTTGCGGCCGTCGATCTTGTAGTGCAGCGTGGTCGTGAGTTTGCCCTTGGAGATGGCATAGCCGGCGAACTTGCCGGAATACGGGTTGAAGATCGCCAGATCGATGTTGCGGAAATTCATCGCCAAATCCACGTGCAGTACCGGAGCGAACAAATTGACCGCGCCGGTGATCGACACCGGCGAATACGCACCGACCTCGCCGTGCAAATCCACGGCCGCGCGCGAATCCGGCTTCGACGTCAAGCCGCGTATGCCGCCGGCCAACTTGCCGATGCCCGCCGAGAAGTTCGGCCTGATCGACATATCCGAAAAATTCGCCCGGCCGTCATCGACGTCGATCGAACGGATCGACACCGGCATCGGCGCAGCCGCCGGAACGGTAGCGGGCCGGACGACAGCGGCAAGGATGGCAACGCCGGCCGGTGTCGCGGCTCCGGGCGCCGCCCGCTCGGCCGCGGCCGGCCGTGAACCGGGCATCGTCAGAATCTGCTGGAGGTTCAGAGTGCGGCTCGGCTCGATGATCACGCGCGCATACGGTTCGTGCGCGACGATGCGCGCTATATCCAGGCGGTTCGGCGCAAGCTGGAATCTCAGGCCGCGAACCTCCAAGCGCCGCCAATTGATCAGATCATCGTGCAGCTTGTCATCGATGGTGCGCAAATCGTCGATCTGCAGATTGCCGGCGAGCGACATCGACGGCTTGCCGGCGCCGTAGTGCAGCTGTACCGCGCCGCTGAGCCGGCCGCGCTGCAGGGTCAGTGCCGACAGCCGCGCGATATATGGCTGCAGCGCGGCGAGGTCGAGATTCTGGAAATTGACGGCCAAGCGCACGCCGAGCGGCCGGGGCACGATCTCGCCGCTCGCCGCGAATCGGCCGCGGCCGTCGACGCCCGTGTCGAAATTCACATCGAGCGGCCGCGCCAGATCCAAGCTCGCGCCGGTGACCGTCAACGACAGCGGCGCGAGCACGAATTTCGCGGCGGGCCGCACGCCGCGGTCCTCGGCGGAAAGCGTCGCGTCCTTGATCGCGACGCGGCGCAATTGCGCATGCCATGTGCTTGCTGCAGCGGACGTTGGCGGTGCCGGTGCCGGCGCTGCCGAAGTCGGCGCAGCGGGAGCGCCGGCACCGGGGGCGCCGGCAAGCTGCATCAGATTCAGCGACTTGTCCGCCTCCAGCCACGTGACGAGCGTCAGGCCGGTCATGGCAACATCGTCGACGCGGATCGTCTTCGCCGCAAGATCGAGTGTCGCGCCCGTCACCGTCAGCGCGGGCAGTTCCAGCCAATTCTCGGCGGCACCCCGGGGACCGACGCCGATGTCGGTGACCGACGCGTGCTGCACGGCGAGCCGCAGTTCGACGGCGTTGCGCAAGGCGAAGCGGTACGTCGCGTCGACGTCGGCCGTTCCCGAATTCAATGCGAAGCCGATGCGATTTGACAGGTAATCGCGCAGATAGGCAGAGACCGTGGCGGCGCGCAACCCGATCAAATGCAATTCGCCGTCGGACTCGACCGGCAGCACCGACAGGTGCCCGTGCCAATCGATGCGCTCGCCCAGCTTTGAAATGCCGGTGAACTTGAACACGCCGCCGTCGGCGCCCGTGGTGAAATTGCGCAATTCGAAATGAATCTTTTCCAGCCGCACGGCGAAATGCGACGGGGTGCTGCGGTCCTCGTAGGTCAACCGGCCGCCGGACAGGCGGACCCGCGTCACTTCGATCCGCGGTGTGGCCGCCCGGCCGGCAGCGGCTTGCGGCGATGCCGGTTGCCCGTGCAGCTGCATCAAGTTCATCGAACCGTCCGGTTCGATCACCGCTTGGACATACGGCGCCTCCGCTTCGATGTCCGAAAAGACCAATGCACGATGCCATAATGAGGACAGTTCGAGGGCGACGAACAGGCGGTCGAACCCCGCAAGCCTCGCTCCAGAGGCGTCGGGCAGCGCAAAATCCCTCATTTCGACATGCAGTAGAAACGGATTGATGTGGATTGCGCCGAGTGTCGGCGTGACCCCTAGCGTCTTTTGAGTCTCGCGGGTCAGCACCGCGCGCACTATTCTCGGCGCCAGCAAAAAGCCCGCTGCCGCGTACAGCGCAACCAGCACGGCCGCCACCGCGAGAATCCGCACGGAGCGCAACTGCCAATATCGTCGCACTGGAATCCCCACCTCTCCCCTGTCCACAGTAGTTTAGCGCTTATTGCGCTGTATCAATCGCTTGCGTTTGCGTACCTGCCGGGGGGTCAAGGGATTGCGCTTGCCGGCATAGGGATTGTCCTCGCCGCGGAAAATCACGCGTACCGGGGTGCCGGTCAGATCGAACGCCTTACGGTAAACGTTGACCAAATAGCGCCGATAGGCATCGGGGACATGTTCGGTTTGATTGCCGTGGATCACGACGACCGGCGGATTGCGTCCACCCTGATGCGCGTAACGCAGCTTGATGCGCCGGCCGCGCACGAGCGGCGGCTGATGGCTCTCGATCGCTGCCTTAAGCACCCGCGTCAATTCAGGGGTCGCCAGTTCGCGCGTCGCCGCCGTATAGGCGTTGCGTACCGAGCCGAACAGCTCGCCGACGCCGCTGCCGTGGCGCGCCGAGATGAAATGCAGTGGTGCAAACTCGGCAAAGGACAGCCGCTGCACGATTTGCTGGCGAATCAAATCGCGCTGTTCCGCGGCGATGTTGTCCCATTTGTTGATCGCGATGACGAGCGCCCGTCCTTGCTCGATCACCGTGCCCAGCAGACTCGCATCCTGCTCGGCGACCGTATCCTGAGCATCCATGACGACGATCGCCACATGCGCCGTATCGATGGCTTGCAAGGTCTTGATGACGCTAAATTTCTCCACCGCCCCCTCGACACGCGCGCGGCGCCGTAGCCCGGCCGTGTCGATCAGCGTGTAGTGCTCGCCGTCACGCTCGAACGGCACCAGCACGGCATCGCGCGTCGTGCCGGGCTGATCGAACGCGATCATGCGATTCTCGCCAAGCAGCCGGTTGATCAGCGTGCTCTTGCCGACGTTCGGGCGCCCGATCACGGCCACCTTGATGCCGGTCGCTTCGGGACCGTCGGCAGGGTCCGGCATCAGCCCGGTCAAGGCGCTTTCCAGCAAAGAGACAACGCCTTGATCGTGAGCGGCTGCGACGGCGTGCGGCTCGCCCAGCCCCAGTTCATGAAAGTCCGCGACCGCTGCGTCCTGATCGAACCCTTCGGTCTTATTGACCGCGAGAATGACCGGCTTGCCGCTGCGGTGCGCGAGCCGCGCAACGAATTGATCCTGCGGCGTGAGGCCCGCGCGTCCGTCGACGATGACGATGAGCCGGTCGGCCTCGGCAATTGCCCGATCCGTCTGCGCGACCATCAGGCTGGCGATTGCGTCCGCATCCTCGACGAGACCGCCGGTATCGACGACGATGCAGGGCACCTCGGTGCGCCGGGCGAACCCGTATTGCCGATCGCGCGTGAGCCCGGGCAGATCGGCGACCAGCGCATCGCGCGTGCCGGTCATCGCGTTGAACAAGGTCGACTTGCCTACGTTCGGTCGACCAATTAACGCGACAACCGGCAGCAAGACGATCTTTAACTTTTCGGCGGCGGGGCCGCGCGGAAGGCCGCGAGTTCGCCGCCGTCGCTCAAGATGACGACGATATCGCCGACCGCCACCGGCGCATTTGAGATCCGGTATTTCGAGTCTCGCGTGCGCGCAACAAGCACGCCGGTGGCTTTGTCCAGCCAATGCACGTAGCCCTGGTAATCGCCGACGACGACGGCGGTGCTGGTCAGGACCGGTGCGCTGAAGCCGCGCCATTTCATCTTTTCGTTGCGCCACACTTCGGAGCCGTCGCGCGCGCGCAGCGCGACGACGATGCCGTCGGCTTGCGCAACATAGACGTTGTCCTTGCCGACGGCGAGTCCGTGATCGCTCGACATGTCGTGAGCCCACCAGATCTGCCCCGATTCGAGCGCGAGTTGCGCCGTGCGGCCGTGATATCCGGTCGCATAGACGTCATCGCCGACGACCGCCACCCGCGAATCGACGTCGACCAATCGGTCGAGTTCGGTGCGGCCGTGCGGCGCGGCGAGGGTCGCGTCCCAAAGCGTATCGCCGGTGTGCAAATTGACGGCCATGATCTTGCCGTTGTCGAAACCGGAGATGACGACATCCTTCGCGATCAGCGGCGTCGCGGTGCCGCGCAGGCTCAAGCGTGGCACTTGTTGTTCGACCGACCATAGTTCCTTGCCGTCATGGGCGTCCAGACCCCGCAAGCGGCCGTCGACCGA
>JAYTQR010000261.1:0-3237 GCA_043746615.1 Gammaproteobacteria bacterium
CGCGAGCGCGGCGAGCGGCTGGCCGATCCAGGCTTTGTTCAAATGCGCGGCCGTGCGCACGGTCCCGCGGACGATTACGCTCGGAAAAGCCAGACCGACCGGGTGCTCGCCGGGCACATTGGCGATGACTGCGGCGATGGCCTCTAGAAGCGTCGCCGTCGAATCCTGCGCAGGGGTCGCGACGCTGTGGCGCTCTCCCGCGAACTCGCCGCTGCCGAGATCGACCAAGGCGCATTTGATCGATGATCCGCCGACATCGACGCCGATTGCGAATGAGCTGGGCAAGTGGCAATCCACAGGTTGGAGGTTTCGAGACGTCGATTCAATGGGCAAAGTAGTTTAACCTGTAAATTCGGCGCATTGAACTCATCTGGAATCAATATTGGGGCGTAAATAAGCTGATGAGTCCGGCGGTCACACCCTTGGCGGCGCGGCGTACGGTCGCGCTGCAGCCCGGAATGCTGCAGGCGGCGTTGCTCGATCGGTTGACGCGCGCGTTGGGCAAGAACCCGGAAAACGCCACAGCCAGGGACCTCTACGATGCGCTGTCGCTCGCGGTTCACGAGGAACTGACCCTGCGTTGGCTGGCGACGCAGCGGCGCGTCGCCCGGGCGCATATCAAGCGTGTTTGTTACCTGTCGGTCGAGTACTTGCCGGGCAATTCGCTGCTGAACGCGCTGAGTAGTCTCGGCGGCGAACTGCTCGAAGAAGCGCGTACGACGCTCGCGGCCATGAATTACGACCTCGATGAAATCGCCGCGCAAGATGTCGATCCCGGCCTCGGCAACGGCGGACTCGGCCGGCTCGCGGCCTGCTTCATGGACTCGCTCGCCACGCTGCATTACGCGGCCGTCGGCTACGGCATTCGCTACGACTACGGCATTTTCACGCAGTGCATCGACGCGCAAGGCGGCCAACGCGAGGTCGCGAGCAGTTGGTTGCGGCTGCGAAACCCATGGGAGAGGCCGCGTGCCAGTGCGCGCTACACGGTGCGCTTCGGCGGCCGCAGCGTCGCGGCGGCCGAGGGGGGCGCGGGCGAGCCGCATCGATGGGCCGATGCGCACGAAATTTATGCCATTGGATACGATCATCTGATCCCCGGCAACGGCTGCTCGACCGTCAATCACCTGCGGCTATGGTCCGGCAGGGGCGTCAGCCCGTTCGACATCGACGCGTTCAACGAAGGCGATTATCCGGCCGCCGTCCGCGAACAGATCGAAGCGAAGAACCTGTCGCGAGTGCTGTACCCGGACGATACGACGCCACAGGGCAAGGAGCTGCGCTTCAAGCAGCAGTACTTCTTCGCCAGCGCGAGTTTGCAGGACATGCTCGCCACGCTTTTGAGCGAGGGGCGGCCGCTCGAATCGCTGGCGGAGTCGGTCGCGGTGCAATTGAACGATACGCATCCGGCCATCGCGATTCCGGAACTGATGCGCCTGTTGATCGACGAGCACGGCATGGAGTGGGCGTCCGCTTGGCGGATCACGAACGCCGTATTCTCGTACACCAACCACACACTGATGGCCGAGGCGCTGGAGACCTGGCCCGTGACGCTGTTCGAGCGTCTGCTGCCGCGGCACCTGGAAATCATCTATCTGATCAACCGCGAATTCTTGCTCGCCGTCGACGCGCGTTTTCCCGCCGATGCGGATCGTCAGCGGCGCCTGTCGATCATCACCGAAGAGGGCGCGCGCTACGTGCGCATGGCGCACCTCGCGATCATCGGCAGCCACCGGATCAACGGCGTCGCGCGCCTGCATTCTGAGCTGATGCGCAAGCGCGTGTTCGCCGACTTTGCGGAATTTTTTCCAGAGCGTTTCGTCAATGTCACCAACGGCATCGCCGTGCGGCGCTGGCTCAAGCAGGCGAATCCCGGACTCGCGGCGGTGCTGACGGAGCGGTTGGGTTCGGCGTGGGAAAACGATCTCGAGCAAATCGGCCGCTTGACCGATGCGGCCGACGATGCGGAGTTCCGGCGGCGGTTTCACGCGATCAAGCGCGGCAACAAGATGCGCCTCGCCGGCGAATTGATGCGCCGTGCTGGGGTCGAAGCCGACGTCGACTCGTTATTCGACGTGCAGGTCAAACGCATCCACGAGTACAAGCGCCAGATGCTGAATTTACTGTACGTCATCGCGCGTTACGAGCGCATTCGGCGCAATCCACAGGCCGCTATGGTGGCGCGTACGGTGATCTTTTCCGGCAAGGCGGCGCCCGGGTACGTGCTCGCGAAGGCGATCGTCAAACTGATCAACAACGTCGCATGGACGATCAACGCGGACCCGGCGACGCAAGGCAAACTGCGCGTCGCGTTTCTGCCGGACTACGACGTCTCGTTGGCGCAAAAAATCATACCGGCGGCGGATCTTTCCGAACAAATCTCGACCGCGGGCACCGAGGCCTCCGGTACGGGGAACATGAAGCTCGCGCTGAACGGCGCCCTGACGATCGGCACGCTCGATGGAGCGAACATCGAGATCCGCGATCACGTCGGCGCCGACAACATTTTCATCTTCGGCATGACCACGGACGAGGCCGCCGCGTGCCGCGCGGCCGGCTACGTCCCGCGCCGCGCACTCGACGCGAACCCTGAGCTCGCGCGGGCGGTGGAAATGATCGAATCCGGATATTTCTCGCCAGGGCGTCCCGGCGATGCGAAACTGGTGGTCGACCGGCTGCTTGGCGACGGCGAACCGTATCTGGTGTTGGCGGATTTCGCGGCCTACGCCCGCACCCAGGACCAGGTCGATGCGCTGTATGCGCAACCGGATGCCTGGAATAAAAAAGCCGTCATCAATTGCTTGCGCATGGGGTATTTCTCGAGCGACCGCAGTATCCGCGAATATGCCGATTGGATCTGGGGCGTCAGGCCGCTGACATGAGCGCGTGAGGCAATTTGACCGACCACGGAATCTCCGAATTCGACCTGTATTTGTTCGGCGAGGGCAAGCACGACCGCATCTACGAAAAATTGGGTGCCCATCCGCACAACGGCGCGGACCGGCACGGCACGCGGTTCGCGGTCTGGGCGCCGAATGCCGATCGCGTCAGCGTCGTCGGTCCGTTCAATGATTGGGACGGCCGCCGCGCCGTCATGGCGAACCGCGGAGTTTCAGGCGTCTGGGAGCTGTTCATAGCGGACGTCGGCGTCGGCGCACTCTATAAATACGAGATCCGCACGCGCGCCGGCCATCTGTTCCTGAAAGCCGACCCGTACGGGTTCGCGATGCAATTGCG
>JAYTQR010000262.1:0-7422 GCA_043746615.1 Gammaproteobacteria bacterium
GGATATCGACCAAGGCGCGAGGTCGATGATGCCGCCGGCGCTCCAAAAAGTATAACCGCCGCCCTCCGGGCCGGAGAGCTCTGAGTAGCCGAGACCGGCGGTCGCAGCCACATGGTGGCGCCACGGTGTGTGCACGTTCGCCTCGAGGGACTTGGCGGTGACGCTGATCAAACCCCGGTACTCCACATAACGCGGCGTGTCCGGCGAATAGGCGGCATCGAGATCCAGCCAGTCATTATATGCCGCCTCGATCGCGAGCTCGGCATAATTGTAGTGCGAGCCGGCGTCGTTCCACGGGTAGACATAGTAGCTGGTGAATACCTTGGCGCGCCAAGCGCGGCTCGCCTGCCAAGCAAAACCGATGAGCGCGCTGAGTTCCGCATCGCGCTCCGCATCCGCATCCAACTGCGTATTGGAGGCGAACAAGCCGCCAATGAATCCGCCGTCGGTGACGACGTCTAGATCCGCCTGCAGCGCCGTGCGGTGGTTGCTGCGGGATATGCCGCGCACCAAATAATCACTCGTCACGGCGACAGATGCGCTCCAGGCCTGCGCCGCGGCGAGCGCTTGCGGCAAGAGCGACGCGCTCAACACCAACGCACCGATCGGCCCGCGCATTCGTAAGATAGGGGCACTGATCGACATGAACCGGCGATCGCTCATTAGCGCGCGCACCCTGGCGAAGGCAACGCCGCACAGAGTAACTCTTTCACGGATCGCTGGGCACGTGGCGCGCGAATCGGCTGATTGGGCTATCCTCGGCGCTGTGGGTGTTTGGCGCACCCGCGCTGCCGGATACCCGCGGCATGGCCCATGAGCCACAGGAGCACGCAAAGATGAGCAGCGATGACAATGGTCGCGAGCGTAACAGCCCGCCGAATGATTTGACGCGTCGCGAGTTCATCGCCACGACCGCGGCCGCGGGATTGATCGCTGCCGCCGGCACTGCGGCGAGTGCAGAGCGGGGCGTCGTCGAGCGCGATGTCGCGGTCAAGACGCGCGACGGTACTTGCGATGCGGCGTTCTATCACCCCGCCGTGGGCTCCCATCCCGGCGTCTTGATTTGGACGGACGTGTTCGGTCTGCGGCCGGTGTTTCGCGCGTTCGGTCGGCGCCTCGCCGCGCAAGGGTACGCGGTGCTGGTACCGAATCCGTTCTATCGCACTGCGCACGCGCCGATCATCGCCGATGCGTCGACGTTCAATTTTGCCGACCCGGCCGACCGCGCGAAGATTCAGCGGTGGACCGGTCCATTGGACGTGCCCGGCGCCGTCGAAGGCGATGCCGACTCGTACGTCGCCTTCCTGGACGCGCAGCGGCAAGTCGACGCGGCGAAGAAGATCGGTACCCAGGGTTATTGCATGGGCGGCCCTTGGGTCGTCAAGACCGCCGCGCAAATCCCCGATCGCGTCGGCGCCGGTGCGTCGTTTCACGGCGGCGGCTTGGTGACCGACAAGCCGGACAGCCCGCATTTGCTCGCGTCGAAGATCAAGGCGCGAATGTATTTTGCGATTGCCGCGAGCGATGATGCGCGTCAACCGGATGCCAAGGATAAGTTGCGCGAGGCGTTCGCCGGGGCGCATGTGGCGGCCGAGATCGAGGTGTATCCCGGCACGATCCACGGCTGGTGCGTGCCCGACATGCCGCTGCAGAACGGCCGGCCTATCTACAACAAACCGGACGCCGAGCGCGCGTGGGGCCGTTTGATTGCGCTGTACCGCAGCGTGCTGACCTGAGACTAGAATTGCGCATGTAAGCGCAGGGCGATCACCGGTACCGGGCCGCGGTCGCGGTTGTAGGCGGGGTTCTTGATCCATTGGTAGTCGAACGTGACGTCGACCCGCGCGAGCACGGCGGCGGCGTAGTAGGTCTCGAGGATCTGCTCCGCGCCGGGATGCGGAAGCCGGCCGTCGCCGACCAGAATGCCGAGGCCGCCCGCATTCAAATAGCGCTCGCGTGCGGCGGAAATGCCGTTGTCGATCGCCGCGATGCCGATCGTATCGCCGGGGCGCCGCCAGCGCAGGCCGTGGATGGAGGCGCCGATCGACACCGTGCGGTCGATGTCGGAGAACTCGTAGGTTTCGACGTTGCCGGCGGCTTTGCCGGCGCGTGCGAACACGCCGAATCCGTCCGCGATCTGCTGTTCCCATAGCAGACTCGCGCCGAGCCGGCTGCGGTATTGCCGGACCGCGGCGATGTCGACCGGCTCGCCGGTCGCCTGGGCGAGCCGTACCGAGGCGTTCAGTAATCCCATCCGGGCACGGCTGTCGAACACCGTCAGCAGCGCTCGACCGGGTTGGCCGAAGAGTTCGTGACGGTGCTCGATCTCGCCGATCAGCTGAAATTCGTGGCCGCCAGGATCCAAATGCGCGCTGTTCGGCACGTTCGACAGATCGAACACGCCGGTCCGCAGCGTCCAGGAGCCCTGATACCATTCGGCCGCGGCGCCGACCGTGTATCCCCAGGCATCGGCGGCATAGTCGAACGTGCCGGCATCGATCGCCGCCCAGTTCAGAAAATCGCCGCGCGCATCATGCGCATACTGACTCGTGTCGAAGACGTCGGTGACCGCGAACTTACCCAGTGTAAAGACCCATCGATTCGCGCTGCGAGTGCCGCCGAGTTGATTGGCGGTGGGATCGACCGCCTGGGTCGCGCCGCGCAGATCCACGGTTTGCCGCACGAAGATCCTCGGCAGCCTCAGGTACGGCGTGTTCTTGCCGACCTTATAGGCTTCGCCGCTCGGAAATCCCGCAACACCGAGCGTGTCGTCGAGACCAAAGCCCTGATCGATTTCCGGATTGATCCATCCTTCCGCCCCGTGCCAGAGTCGCGCGCCGGCGAACAATGTCGCATCAGCCGTCTCGCGGCCGAGATTGGCCGACAAACTGTTCGGCCCGTGGTAGGGCGCATTGAACGATCCGGTCCGTTGTTCGACATAGGTGATCTGCGCGTGGATCGCCGGCGCATCCGCGGCGGCGGCGGCGCATAATTGCAGCCACAGAGCACCGAGGCCGCCGAACGCGACCAAGCGCGCGATGCGTCGGAACGAGTGGGTCATGCGCTGAGATTCCGTCACCGGCCCGGGTACTCGACTCACGATACCCTACTGGAGTACAGTAATGCAACGGGGGTGTCGAGATATGGGGCACGTGTCCAAGGAAAAAGCCAAGCTGTTGAATCGCGTGCGGCGCTTGCGCGGCCAGATCGAGGCGATCGAACGCGCGGTCGAGGCGGGCGACGAGTGCGCCGACGTCCTGCAACAGGCGACGGCATGCCGCGGCGCCTTGGACGGGTTCATCGCCGAGGTCATCGAAGACCACATTCGCGAACATATGGTCGGTGCGCGCACCGGCCGCGATGCGCCGGAGGCGCTCGCCGCCGAAGCGTTGATCGAGATCGTGCACCAATACCTGAAGAGGTGACGCGCGTGAGCGGTAAAGCCATCGACGATTTGCAGCTCGCGCTGCGCGAGTTCGCCAGGGACCGAGACTGGGATCAATTTCATTCGCCGAAGAATCTCGCGACCGCGTTGATTGTCGAAGCGGCGGAACTGCTCGAACCGTTTCAGTGGATGAAGAGTGGCGAGCGCGCGGATCTTTCCGCGGCACAGCGCGAGCACGTCGCTTTGGAAATGGCCGACGTGTTCCTGTATTTGATCCGGCTCGCGGATAAACTGGGCATCGATCTGCTGCAAGAGGCGCAACGCAAGCTCGAACTGAACGCGGTCAAGTACCCGGCCGTGCTGGTGCGCGGCTCGAGCAAGAAATACACCGAGCTCTAGACAGTATGGCCCCCGCCGTTCTGGCGGGGTGCGGTTGTTAAAACTTCTTGTAGTAGCCGACGCTGAGGCCGCGCGGCAGGATCTCGACCGTGAGCGGCGTCTGCCGCGTCGTGCTCCAATAGCCGACCACGGTGCCGAGCGCCCAACCGGCGATTACGTCGGTCTGCCAGTGCGCCTGGCTCTTCATGCGCGCGATGCCATCGTAGATCGGCAGCGCCTCGAGACCCCACACCCAGGGATGCTCCTTGGCATAGTTGACGATGAACGGCGTCACGAAGCTCGCCTGCAGAGTGACTTCGCCGCTCGGGAAGCTTTCGCAGCAACTGCCCTGGAACCACTTGTTCGGATCATTCCCTTGAGAAGGACGCGCGCGGCTGAACGTGTACTTGAGGGCGATCGCACCTAGGCCCGAGACGATGCTGGAATCGGCACTCTGCCAGAACGTGTGGCCGATTTTGTTGTCATTGCCGAACCACAGCGCGCCCGCGGTCTCGGCGAGGATGACGGCCGTAGCAAGGCCGTTCTGGTATCCGCGCGCCCAGATGCCGCTCTGGTCGAGCGCCCACTCGTGATCGATGCCGAGCGGGCCGCCGCCGGCGTGCGCGCACGCCGATGCCAGCGCGAACAAAACGCAAATTGCGGCTTGCGACCGTGGTAGTTTCATGCGCGGATGGGACAAGACATTCTCCATTGCGGTCGAGGGCTGGCAGGTGCCGCGGCGTCGCCCCGGCGTGTCAGCGTACACTACGTGCGGCATACCCCGGTACCCCGGCGGGCCGGCGCCGAGGTGGCGGCAGGAGCTTGATCGGCATGCGGAATTCGAGGCGAGAGCGCGTGGCAACAAGCACTCAGGCGCCGGATCAGGCGCTCACTATCGAGGCGCGAGGCGCGGATCTTCTCGCCGTTTGCTTCAGCGCGATGGCGAGTCCGTGCGAGTTGCTGCTGCCAATCTCCGCCCGCGCCGCCGCGCGAGAACTCGGCGAGATCGCGGCGCAGGAGGTCTGGCGCATCGAGCGCAAATTCAGCCGCTATCGCGACGACAGCGTCGTCGCGGCGATCCACCGCTGCGGCGGCGCCGGCATCGAACTCGACGAGGAGAGCGCCTCCTTGATGGATTTCGCACGCGAATGCTTCGCATTGAGCGACGGCTTGTTCGACATTACGTCGGGCGTGCTGCGCCGGGCGTGGAAATTCGACGGCAGCGATCGCCTGCCGGATGCCGCCTCGGTGGAGCGCTTGTTGCCGCTCGTTGGGTTCGAGAAACTCAAGTGGCATTCGCCTCGCTTGGTTTTGCCCGCCGGCATGGAACTCGATTTCGGCGGCATCGGCAAGGAGTATGCGGTCGACCGTGCCTACCACTTGTTGGCCGCTCGCCGATCGGAACCTTTTCTGATCAGTTTCGGCGGCGATCTGCGCACCAATCGGCCGCCGCCGCGCGGCCCGTGGCAGGTCGGAATAGAACGTCCGGAATCCGAGGGACGCGTCGCGATGGTGCTGGAGTTGGAGCGCGGCGCGCTCGCGACGAGCGGCGATGCGCGGCGCTTTTTGCTGAAGGACAGGGTGCGCTTGGGGCACATTTTGAATCCGCGCACCGGCTGGCCCGTCGCCGGCGCGCCGCGCTCGGTTACGGTCGCCGCCGGCAATTGCACGGAAGCCGGCTTGCTGTCGACGCTGGCGTTGCTGCACGGACCCGAGGCGCAAGCCTTCCTCGAAGCCGAGGGTGTGCGTCATTGGATCGTGCGTTGAGCGCTGATCCGCACAAACGCCGCGGCTAAGCTGCAGGCAGCTTGATGCTACGTGGGCGGGGCTGCGGTTGCGGCGAGGCCTTGCCCCGCTCGCGCCGCGCGCGAAGGAACTTCGCGGCCGCTGGCCCGGTCGAAATGGCCGGACTCGGCCGGCGACGGGACCGCACCTTCCCGCGGCACTCCTCAATCACACACGGTCGATGGGCCGCCCAACGGCATGGATCTGGAGGACTGGATGACGGACGCAAGCTCGAATTCCCTAGTATCGACAGCGGCCGCGCTCCCCGCGGTCGAGCGCTCGAAACTCGATGCACGCGCCGCATTCCGGCGATTGCACGATTATTTGTCGGCCCAGATCATCGGTCAGGAAACCTTGGTCGAGCGCTTGCTGATCGCCTTGCTCGCCGACGGCCACCTCTTGGTGGAAGGGCCGCCGGGCCTCGCGAAGACCCGGGCCATCAAAGCGCTCGCGCACGCGGTCGAGGGCGATGTGCAGCGTGTGCAATTCACGCCCGACATGCTGCCTGCGGATCTGACCGGTTCGGAAATTTACCGGCCCGACGAGGGCATCTTCCGTTTTCAGCGCGGACCGCTCTTTCACAATTTGGTTCTCGCCGACGAAATCAACCGCGCGCCGGCCAAGGTGCAATCCGCGTTGCTCGAGGCAATGGCCGAGCGGCAAATCAGCGTCGGGCAGTCGAGCTATCCGTTGCCGCGTCTGTTTCTGGTCATGGCGACGCAAAATCCGATCGAGCAGGAGGGGACCTATCCGTTGCCCGAGGCGCAGATCGACCGCTTCATGCTGCACGTCGCCGTCGACTATCCGGATCGGGCGACGACGCTGCGAATCATGAGCCTCGCCCGCAACGAGGCGATCGCGCAGCGCGAATTGCCGCCGCCCGCCGAGCGCCTGCCACAAGAGCTGATTTTCGCCGCGCGGCGCGAGGTGCTCGCGCTGACGCTTGCCGATCCGGTCGCCGAATACATCGCGGCGATCGTCGATGCGACGCGCCGTCCCGAGCCTTACAGCGCGCAGTTGCGCGAGTGGCTGCGGTGGGGCGTGAGTCCGCGTGCGGCGATTGCGATGGAACGGGGCGCCCGGGCGATCGCTTGGCTTGGCGGCCGCGACTACGTCAGCCCGGAGGACGTGCAGGTGATCGCACCCGACGCCTTGCGCCACCGCTTGCTGCTCGACTACGGCGCGCAAGCGCGCGGCGTCACCGCGCAAACCTGCATCGCCGAATTGCTGCGGCGGGTGCCGGCGCCGTGAAGCTGCCCGATTTGAACGAGCTGTTGGTGCTGCGCGGCGCGGCGCGTTCATTCCGTTTGCCTGCGCACGGAACGGCGCGCGCGCAACTGCTCGGCAACCACCGCGGCGCGCATCGCGGCAGGGGTTTGGAGTTCGAGGAGGTGCGCCCTTACGCGGCGGGCGACGATACGCGCAGCATCGATTGGCGGGTGACCGCGCGGCGCGGACGGTTGCACACGAAGTTGTTCCGCGAAGAGCGCGAGCGGCCGGTCTGGCTGTTGGTCGATCTGCAGCCCGGCATGTTCTTCGCGAGCCGCTCACAGCTCAAATCCGCGCTGGCGGTGCGTGCCGCGGCACTGCTCTCCTGGGTCGCGGCGCTGCGCGGCGATCGGATCGGCGCGCTGATCGCCAACGGGTCCGAGACGCGCTGCCTCGTGCCGCGGGCGCGCGAGGCGGGCGTCTTGCCGATATTGAATACGCTGCTCAAGCTGCAGCCGCGTGCGCCGGCGGCGCCGATACCGGGGAATTTGCAGACTGCACTCGGCCTGCTCACACCGCTCGTGCATCCCGGCAGTCTGATACTGGCGCTCAGCGATTTTGCCGGTTTGCACGAGGACGGCGAGGCGCTGTGGCTCGCCTCGTCG
>JAYTQR010000263.1:0-3201 GCA_043746615.1 Gammaproteobacteria bacterium
CGGTCGTCAACCCGACGTCGCTTGCGCTGCTGAGGCCTCCGGGCGCCTGGGGCGGCCTCATCGACAGCAGATGCGGCGCGGATATCGTCTGCGGCGAGGGCCAACCGCTCGGCGTGCCGCTCGCGAGCGGCGGACCGTATTTCGGCTTCATGACGACGCGAATGCAATTCGTGCGGCAAATGCCGGGGCGCATCGTCGGCAGGACACTGGATGCCGAAGGCCGGCCGGGTTTTACGCTGACGCTGCAAGCGCGCGAGCAGCACATACGGCGCAGTAAGGCGACGTCGAACATCTGCACGAATCAGGGGCTCGCGGTGACGGCGGCGACGATTTACTTGAGCCTGCTCGGCGCGGCGGGCTTGGAGCGCGTGGCCCACGCGTGCGTGGGTCGAACGAACGAGTTGGTCGCGGCGCTGACGGCGATTCCGGGCGTGCGCCTGGCCTTCCCCGGACCGCGCTTTCACGAAGCGGTATTGACGCTGGATCGCGCGGTATCGCCGCTGCTCGCCACTCTTGCGCAGCGCGGCATTCTCGGCGGACTTGATCTGGCGCCCTGGTACCCGGAACTGGGGCATGCGCTGCTCGTTGCGGCGACCGAAACCAAAACGCCAGCGGATATCGCTAAATATGCCGACGCGCTCGCGAGTCTGATCGGCGAACCGCGGGTCCGCTGCGCCACGGCCTGATGGAGAGCGACACGATGCAGCAGCCGGGATTACGCGAACCGCTGATATTCGAGATCAGCAAGGCCGGCCGGCAGGCGAGTTCACAGTTTCCGCCGCTACCGGCCGACGCCGCTTTGGCCGACGGGGTGCCGGCGCACTTGCGCCGGCCGGCACCACCGCCGTTACCTGCTGTGTCGGAATTGCAGGCCGTGCGGCATTTCACGCGCCTGTCGCAACTGAATTTTTCGATCGATACGCATTTCTACCCGTTGGGTTCGTGCACGATGAAGTACAACCCGAAGGCCTGCAATAGTTGCGCGACGCTGCCCGAATTCCTCGCGCGCCATCCGCTTGCGCCGGCGGCGCAATCCCAAGGGTTTCTTGCCTGCATGTACGAATTGCAGGAGATGTTGCGCGCCGTGACCGGCATGCAGGGCGTGAGCCTGACGCCGATGGCCGGTGCGCAAGGCGAATTCGCCGGCGTCGCGATGATTCGCGCCTACCACCGTGCGCGCGGCGACGGGTCGCGCGATCAAATCATCGTTCCGGAAGCGGCACACGGCACCAATCCGGCGACCGCCGCGATGTGCGGCTGCAGCGTCAAGGAAATAAGTTGCGACGCGAACGGCGATGTGGACCTCGGCGCACTGTCGGCCGCCGTTGGTGCGAACACGGCGGCGATCATGTTGACGAACCCGTCGACGCTCGGCGTGTTTGAGCGGCGCGTAGCCGAGATTGCCAAGATCGTGCACGACGCCGGCGGGTTGGTGTACTACGACGGCGCGAATCTGAACGCGATCCTCGGCAAGGTTCGGCCCGCCGACATGGGTTTCGACGTCATGCACATGAATCTGCACAAGACGTTTTCGACGCCGCACGGCGGCGGCGGTCCTGGCTCCGGCGCGGTCGGTGTCGGCGCCCGGCTGTTACCGTTCCTGCCGATCCCGCTCGTCGGCCGGGAGGAGGACGGCCGTTACCGTTGGCTGGATGAGCGCGACCTGCCGCAATCGATCGGCCGGTTGTCGGCCTTCATGGGCAACGCCGGTGTGAACGTGCGGGCGTACGTTTACATGCGGATGCTCGGCAGCCGCGGGCTGGCGCGCGTGGCCGAGTTCGCGGCGCTGAACGCCAATTATCTGCTGAAGCGCTTGGTCGCGGCCGGCTACGATGCCGCTTACCCCGCGCGCCGCGCAAGCCATGAATTCATCGTCACACTGAAGCGCCAATACGATGAGTGTCACGTGTCGGCCATGGACGTCGCCAAACGCTTGCTGGACTACGGCATGCATGCGCCGACGACCTATTTTCCGCTGCTGGTGCCCGAGTGCCTGCTGATCGAGCCGACGGAAACCGAGGCAAAGGAGGACCTCGACCGATTTTGCGACGCGATGCTCATGATCCTCGAGGAAATGCGCCGGGAACCCGCGAAACTCAACGCCGCTCCGCATACAATGCCGGTGCGGCGGCTCGACGACGTGCGCGCCGCGAAGCAACTCGATTTGGTCTGGAGACCGACGCCGTGAATGAGCGATAGAGACAAACCGGCCGGCGTCAAGCGCTTGCTGCGCGCATGCAGTTATTCGCTGCAGGGCTTCCTGCATACGTGGCGCGAAGAGGTGGCATTCCGTCAGGAAGTCATGCTGGCGGCGGCCGTAATTCCCGGTGGTTTGTACTTGGGTCGCACCGGCGTCGAACGGGCCCTGCTGGTCGGCCCGATGCTGCTGATTCTGATCGTTGAAATATTGAACAGCGCGGTCGAGGCCGTGGTCGATCGGTCCGGCATGGAACAGCATCCTCTCGCCGGCATGGCCAAGGATATGGGATCCGCAGCGGTCATGCTCAGTTTTGCGCTGTTAGGAACCGTGTGGCTGTTGGTCTTGTCGGACCATCGCCAACGATAGACTCCGCACCCGAGGATCCGCATGCCACGTTCAGCCGCACTTTGGCCTATGTTCGCCCTGTTCGCCGGCGCCGCGTCCGCGGCCGGCGGCCCGGCGATGCCGAACCCACCGGTGCGCTGGGCGAAGACGCTGGAGCGGATCGCGACCGCTGTCGTCACGATTCAAATCGACAGCACGCGGGCATTCGACACCGAGTTGAACGAGAGCGCGCAAGCGACCGGATTCGTCGTCGACGCCAAACGCGGGCTGATCCTCACCAATCGGCACGTGGTCACACCGGGTCCGGTAATCGCGCAGGCGATTTTCCAAAATCGCGAAGAGGTGCGCCTGTACCCGATCTATCGCGATCCAGTGCACGACTTCGGCATCTATCGCTACGATCCGGCCAAGCTGCACTTCATCAAGCCCGCTCAATTGCCTCTGTACCCGGCGGGCGCGATCGTCGGCCGCGAGATCCGCGTCGTCGGCAACGACGCCGGCGAACAGTTGTCGATTCTGTCCGGCACGTTGGCGCGACTGGATCGCGCGGCGCCGGAATACGGCTACGGCAAGTACAACGACTTCAACACGTTTTATTATCAGGCGGCCTCCGGCACGTCCGGCGGCTCTTCGGGCTCGCCAGTCATCGACATCGA
>JAYTQR010000264.1:0-5382 GCA_043746615.1 Gammaproteobacteria bacterium
TACGGTAGATAATAATCGCTTTGCGCAACAGTGGGGATACGCACTTCACGCAATCCACCGGGCCGCCGTCGGTTGACCGCGACCCCTCGCAAGCGTGGCGTGGTTGAGCGCGCCACCGGGAGCGGCGACGCAGTCCCAGCCGCCACAGTATACTGGAACGGCGATTCTCGCGTCGAATCCGCCGGCAGGCGACGGGCCCGGTTCGCGGCAATTACCCCCGCGCCGGCCCGCGCGGAGGATTACACGGCCGCTCGATACGGCGCGGCTGCCCAATCCTCGGTCGCGCGGCGCAAGGCGCCGTCAGACCGGCGCAAGCGTCTCGCATGCGCCCACGACGGTGCGCAGCGCCACGTAACGCTCGCGAAATTCCGGCGGCCAACGCACCGGCCGGCCGCTCGACAGCGCGATGCAGGCGTACTCGATTTCCGCACGCGCCAGCGTCGCGCCTCCGGCCGCGCGCCGCACTTGGAAACGCCGCCGCACGCGCAGCTTGCCCGCGGCCGGCAGCAGCCAGGTCGCGACCCGGATCGTATCGCCGAACACGGCCGGACTCAGGTACGCGATCAGGCTGCGCAGGACCGCCATGCCGCGGTCGAGCCGCAGACACTTTTCGATCGGCAAACCGAGCGCCGCCGAATGCTCCCAGGCCGCGCGGTCGAACCAGCTCATGTAGACCGCATTATTGACGTGTGCATAGGCGTCGATGTCCGCCGCCGCGACGGTCAACGTCGCCACGTGCGGCGTGGGCAGATCCCAGTCGAGAAACTCGCCGTGGCTCAACACTCCAGCCTCGCTGCCGAGGTGCTCGTCCGGTGATGCGCGCGAATTCCTCATCGACACCGATTATATCCGCGCCGCGGCCGATCACGAACCTAGATGCGCTCCATGGCCTGCCCTGTCCACGCAGACTTCAGCCAGTCAAAAAATTCCGAGCGCCAGGCCGCCGGCGAGCGTTGCACCCAACTCGCTGCAGCGGGCGATGTCGGCCGGCCCGATGTACTTCGGCCGCGCGATCTCCTCCGGGCTCTGCGCATGCGTGCAGACGATCAACGGCGGCGCAATGGGCTTGAGCCGCCATCCGGTCGCGATCCGTTCGATTTGCCGTGCCGCGTTCGTGCCGTCGCTGCCCGCGCAAATGAGCATGGCGTACGGGCGCGCGATCAGACGATCGAGGACCGCGTAATAGGTCCGGTCGAAAAACGCTTTCAATACGCCCGACATCGCCGCCAAATTCTCCGGCGTTGCAAACAAAAAGCCGTCGGCGGCGATAAGATCGGCGGATTTCGCGGCGTCGGCGTGCAGCAGCCGTGCCCCGACCGCGGAGTCGGCGCTTGCCGCACCCGCCAGCGCCGCGCGCACCATCTGCAATGTGCCGCCGGTATCCGAGTGATAGACGATCAACAAAGACGGCATGCGCGCCCCGCATCGCGGGCGTCCCGGTACGGGGGCGCGCAAATTCCAGGCGCACGGCCGCCGCTACCCGCGGCGCAACGCGACGACGGCCAATTACCCGGCGGCGCCCAGGCATAGGGACACGGCGGCAACGGCACTTTCCGGCCCGAAGCCGCCGCCGTGTTCATGGTTCGTTGCCCGCGGTCTGCGCGTTCTGCGGCGCCAGATCCAAACGCAGTGCCGGCAGTCCGGCGCGGCGCAATGCATTGGAAAACGCCGGAACATCAGTGTCCGCGATGCCTCGCCAGCGTTGCGCAACCGTCGCGAGCCGCGTCTCGAGTGCCAGGGCGGCGGCGGTCTCGGCCGCGGTTGGTCCGGCGTCGGCGCCAGTCACGTCGCCGTAAAGCGTATTGAGGTCGTCATTGACGCTCTTGAGCGTCAACGGCTGCGGCCTTGGTGCGGCAACTGCGCTGGCGCTCAACAACGCGGCCACTTTTTTGCCGAGATCCTTGGCCGCGGCCGCAATCGCCTGCGGCGCCCCGATCTGCCGCTGGGTGAGCTGTTCGCCGACCGAGCGCGCTTGCATGACCGCCACGGCGCTTCTCGACATCATCGCAGCCAGCCGCGTCGCGAGTTGCAGCTGTCGCGCGAGCGCGGCAGCCGAAACCGCGACGCGCGGGTCCATCCGCACAGTGAGCGGCGCCGCGTAGGTCCGGCCGTTCACGGTCAGCCGAACGACATATCCGCCAGGCAGTACGTATGGGCCGAACGGCGGTCGCGGCGTAGCGTGGGGCACGGCGGCAATCGGGTAGTCATGATCGGTGGACGACGGCGGCGCGTAGCGCAAATCCCAGACCCAGCGGTGTATGCCGGACGCGGCCGACAGAGTCGCCGGCGGGCGCACCCAGTACGGCGGAATCAGTTGTTTCCCTAGTTGTTCCGCCGTGAACGGTGGCGCGTCCGCGCTGGAATAGCGGCGCACCGGCCTGCCGCGCGCGTCGAGAATTTCCAGTTCCACGGGCCCGGCCGCAGGATGCGCAAGGTAATAATCGATCACGGCACCGGCCGGCGGATTCTGTCCCGCCGGTTCATCCGCGGGCAGTGGCGTATCGGTGTTCGTGTCGCGCCGGATCCGGTATGCCGCCGGTGGCACGAACAGATACGCCGAGGAGCGCTCGACGGTCGGATCGATTTGCCGCAGCGGCGCGATGTCGTCGAGTATCCAGAACGAGCGACCGTGCGTCGCGAGCAGTAAATCATCGCCGTGTATCCACAAATCGCGCATCGAGGTGTGCGGCAGATTCAGCTGCAGCGACTGCCAATCGTCGCCGTCGTCGAACGAGACCCAGACACCGGTCTCGGTGGCGGCGAACAGCAATCCCTTGCGCACCGGGTCCGCCCGTATCGAATCGACCGGAGCATCGTCCGGCAGGCCGTTCGTGATCTTCCGCCAGGTCTTGCCGCCGTCGTGCGTACGGTAAATGTACGGATGCAAATCATCGATGCGCAAGGCGCTTATCGACGCATAGGCGGACTGATCGTCGCTACGCGAAGCACTGATCTGCGACACCTTGCTCCACGCGGCGACACCGACGGGCGTGACATCGTGCCAGTGCTTGCCGCCGTCGTGCGTCACCCAGATCAGGCCGTCGTCCGTTCCCGCCCACAAGGTATCGACGTCATCGAAGGATGGCGCCAGCGCGTAGATGGCGCCGCGTTCTTTGGCTGCGCCGGGATGCATTGCCGTCAGCTTGCCCAGGCTCGGTGGCACACCGGGATGCGCGCGCGTCAAGTCAGGGCTGATGATTTGCCACGACTGGCCGCCGCTCGCCGTTTTGAACAGTACGTTGGCCGCGTAGTAAAGCACGTGCGGATCGGCTGGTGAGAACACCAGCGGCTCGGTGCGATCGGTGCGATCGGTGCGGAAACTTCCCTGCAGCGGAATCGGCGTGACGTTTTCGACCTGACCGGTCGACCAGTGAAACTTCGAGACTTCGTTCCTGCCGGCGCCGAAGACGACGTCCGCGTCCAGCGGATCCGGCGCTACGTAGCCGTACTCGATCGCGCCGACGGGATGCCAGTCCCGAAAGGTAATTTCGCCGTCGTTGCCGCGGCTGGATATGCAGACCGAACCGCTCTCCTGCTGCCCGCCGCAGACGCGATAGGGGAAGCGGCCGTCGCTGATCACGTGGTAGAGCTGCGCGGTCGGCTGGTTGTACCACGAACTCCACGTCCGGCCGCCGTTGACGCTGACGATCGCACCCTGATCGGACACCACCAACAATATCCGCGGGTCTTGCGGGTTGATCCAGATGTTCTGATAGTCGTCGCCGCCCGGTGCCCCGCGAATCGACTGCCAAGTCTTGCCGCCGTCGTCGCTGCGCACCGTGACGATGCTTGCGCTATATACGACGTCCGCGTTCTTCGGATCCACCGCAATGATCGGCAAGTCGCCGCCGCCGATTTTCATCATCGGCCGTGGATCGGCGGTGATGCTGGCCCAATGCGCGCCGCCGTCGTCGCTGCGGTAAAAGCCCATGCCGACACTGGTCTGATATTCGGTGGGTTGCCTCGTCGAGAGCACCGCGTAGAGCCGATTTGGCCGACTCGGCGCGATCGCGACGTTGATCTGTACCAGATCGGCCGGCAGACCGTTCTTCAGCAGCCGCCAAGTGGCGCCACCGTCGATGGACTTGAACAATCCGCCGCCGGTGCCGCTGTAATCGTTGCCGTCCTCCCAAGGACCCTGCCGCGCCTGCCACAGGCTGGCATAGACGACGGCGGAATTCGACGGATCGATGAGGACTTCCGAGCCGCCGGTATTGACGTCCCGGTAGAGCACCTTCTGCCAGGTCTGGCCGCCGTCGGTCGAGCGATAGATGCCGCGCTCGGCGTTGGGCCCGTACGGGTGGCCGAGCACAGCGGCGAACACGCGGTTCGGATCGCGTGGATCCACGGCCAGAGCCGGAATTTGTTCGCCGTCGCGCAGACCGAGATGGATCCAGGTCTTGCCGGCGTCGGTCGACTTGTAGATGCCGTTGCCGACCGACAGGTCGGGGCGTTGCAAGCCTTCGCCGCTCGCCACATAGACGATGTCCGGGTGCGACGACGCCACGGCGATCGCACCGATGGATTGCGTCGGCTCCGCATCGAAGAGCGGCTCCCAGGTACGCCCGTAATCGGTCGATTTCCACACACCGCCGTTGACCGGCCCAATGTAGAACACGTTCGGTTGTCCGGGAACGCCGGCAGCCGCGCGGGTCCGTCCGCCGCGGAACGGTCCGATCATGCGCCAGTGCAGATCCTGATACAGATCTGCCGGCACCTCATTGGCCGGCGAGGCGCCCGCCGCGGCGCGGCAACCGACGTACGGCAGGGCGAGAACGCAGGCCAAGCACAGCACCGCCGCGAGGCGCTCGCGGCGCGGGGCCGCGCGCTCAAACCCATTCATGGCTAGCAAACTCCAGGGTCTCGCCCTCGCGTTGCCACGTGACCATCTCGCGGCGCACGGTGAAGAACCACGTTTGTTGTGCCAGCGGTTTGCGCGGCCTGAAGCAGGCCGGCCGCAGCACGGCGATTGCGCATGCGTGCCGCGGATCGCGCACCGACTCGTAGCGGATGGCATCGAGGTTCGCGCTGCGGGCGACGCCGGCTATGCGCTGCGTCGGCGCATAATCGAGCGGATCCGTCCACCGCGCGCGCGCGCTTGCGAACGGCGCAGCGCTCAAAACGATGCTGCGCCCGGAGATACGCGCGCGAAACACCGTCTGCGGCGCCGGACCAAGGGAGCGCAGCGTCGAGGCGATATGTTGCGCCTCGACCGCGCGCCGCAACGAGCGGTGCAAGCGCCGCGAGTTCCCACTCCTTCTTGCGGCCGTCGAGCGCGTCGGTGCAGGGGCCGGTACCGCGATCGGTGCGAGTCCGGCCGCGCGCCGCTCGGCGTTGAGCGCCGGCAAGTCCTGATCGATTAAGCGCCGCTCGGCGGCCAGC
>JAYTQR010000265.1:0-3563 GCA_043746615.1 Gammaproteobacteria bacterium
GGCCGGCCCAATCCCGGCATGATGCCACCAAGCGAGCAGCAGCACGGCCGCCAACGGCAGCGGGGTCGACGGGCGTGCAGACGCCACGGCCTTCAGCGCCTGTCGATCGGCACGTAGTCCCGCATCGTGGGCCCCGTGTATAGCTGGCGCGGACGGCTGATGCGCATGTTCGGGTCGGAGACCATTTCCTGCCAATGCGCGACCCAGCCGGCCGTGCGCGCAATTGCGAACATCACCGTGAACATGGAGCGCGGAATTCCGAGCGCGCTGTAGATGATGCCAGAGTAGAAGTCCACGTTCGGATACAGCTTGCGCGAGACGAAATACTCGTCCTGCAAGGCGATTTCCTCGAGGCGCAGCGACAATTCGAACAGCGGCGTATCGCTGCGGCCGAGCTTGTCGAGTACGCGGTAGCACATCTCGCGGATGATCTTGGCACGCGGATCGAAATTCTTGTAGACGCGATGACCGAATCCCATCAGCCGCACGTTGTCGTTCCTATCCTTGACGCGCACGAGAAATTTGTCGATGTTCGCGACCGACCCAATGCCCTCGAGCATGTCCAGCACCGCTTCGTTCGCGCCACCGTGAGCCGGTCCCCACAATGCCGACACGCCGGCAGAAATCGCCGCGTACGGATTCGCTCCGGTACTGCCGGCCAGACGCACGGTCGAGGTGCTGGCATTTTGTTCGTGATCGGCGTGCAATATGAACAGCAAATCGAGCGCCTCGGCCGCGACTGGGTCGATCGCGTAAGGTTCGCACGGCACGGCGAAGAACATGTTCAACATGTTCGCGCAGTAGCGCAGGTCGTTGCGCGGATAGATGAACGGCTGGCCGAGCGAATGCTTATAAGCCGCCGCCGCAATCGTCGGCAGCTTGGCGATGATGCGGTGCGCGAAGATCTCGCGGTGCCGCGGATTATTGATGTCGGTCGTGTCGTGGTAGAAGGCCGCCAACGACGCCACCGTCGCCGCCACCATCGCCATCGGATGCGCATCGTGATGGAAGCCTTGGAAAAAACGCAGCAATTGCTCGTGGACCATCGTGTGACGCGTGATCGAGTCTCGAAACGCCTCGAGCTGCGCCTTGGTCGGCAGTGACCCGTAAATCAGCAGATTGGCGACTTCGAGAAAGCAGGACTTTTCCGCCAGTTGCTCGACCGGGTAACCGCGATACAGCAGCATGCCGGCGTCGCCGTCGATATAGGTGATCTTGCTTTCCGTGCTGGCCGTCGCCATGAATCCCGGGTCGAAGGTAAACACGCCCTGGTCCTTCACGAGAGGCGCGATGTCCAACACGGCGGGACCGATCGTGCCGGAAATAGCTTCTAACTCGGTCAACTTGCCAGTGACCGGATTCTTGATCTGGTACTTCATGTTCATGCGCTTATCCGACCGGAAACTGCCTGCGTTGGCTCGTGGGCCGCCAGCCTTGCACGAGCATACAGTGGACGCAAGCCGCGAGGCGGGCGCGCAGCGCCGCGCGCGGTCAACCGCGCGGTCAACCGCGCGGTGCGGCGGTCGCGTACCTCTTGCGAAACTTGTCGACTCGGCCGCCGGTATCGACGATCTTTTGCTTACCCGTATAAAACGGATGGCAATTGGAACAAACCTCGACCTGCAAATCGTGGCCTATCGTCGAACACGTCGTGAACTGGTTCCCACAGGTGCAGGTCACCTTGATTTCTTTGTACTCAGGATGAATGCCGGCTTTCATTTGCGAATCCTCAAATATCGTTGCGGCAGAATCGACCGGCCACTCGTCAGACTGTGGTGCGCACGTTCCGGTGTCGATCGCCACGCCCTTTGCGCACGCCAAGGTGCTGCGCCATCGCCAAACGGGCCGCGCAGTTTAGCGGGCGCGGACCGCTGCCACAAGAGCGGCCGGATGCGGTCGGACAGGCAGGCGTTCAGCGCGTTTGTGCACAATTACTGTGAATAAGTCTGTGGATGCGCCGCTGTGCAGCGGTTGCGGATAGCGGATTTTTGCATAATTGTTAACTTGGTCAAATAATAGGCAGGCCATTTTCACTATATATTTCAGTAGTATATCGCACTGACTTGACCTAACGTAGTTGCAATGTGTTGTAGGTGCTCCTATATCCGAGAGGCACCGCGGAATGTGCATAAACTCAGGCGAGAAAGGCCAACTGCAAATCGTTCAGGAAGCGTCGGCCGAGCTCGGTTGGCCGCCAGCCGGCGGCGTTTGTCTCAATCAAGCCTTGCCGCTTGGCCTGTGCGAGCGGCGCCGCGATGCGGCCTATGTTGAGTCCCGTGCGCGACTCGAATTCAGCGTCGCGAAAGCCCTCGTTGAGCCGCAACGCGTTCAACATGAATTCGAACGGCAGCTCGGGTTCGTTGATGAACTGCCGCTCGCCGATCGCGACGGCCGCGCCCTTAAGCCGCGCGAGGTATTCGCGGGGCTGTTTCGGCTTGGCGCTGCGCTGAATACGCGCGGGCAATTCGAGACTGATCTTGCCATGCGCACCCGCGCCAATGCCGACGTAGTCGCCGAAAGACCAATAATTCAAATTGTGCCGGCAGCGCGCGCCGGCACGTGCGTAAGCCGATATCTCGTACTGCGCGTAGCCGGCATCGGCCAGCCGGCGTTGACACGCGACCTGCATCTGCCAGGCAGTCTCCTCGTCGGGAAGAGCCGGCGGCCGGGCATGGAACGCCGTGCCGGGCTCAAGCGTCAGCTGGTAATGGGAAATATGCGCCGGATTCAGCGCGCATGCCACGGTAACGTCGTACTCGGCCTCCTCGAGCGTCTGCGCCGGCAGCGCGTACATCAAGTCGAGGTTGAAATTGCCGAGCCCGGCAGCGTTGAGTTCCTCCACCGCGCGCAGCGTGTCTTCCGGCGTGTGAATCCGGCCGAGCAGCGCGAGCGCGCGCGGTGCGAAAGTCTGCGCTCCCAATGACACGCGGTTGATGCCGGCGTCGCGGTACCCCGCGAAGCGGCCGCGTTCGATCGTTCCGGGGTTCGCTTCCAGCGTGATCTCGGCATCCGCCGCGAGCTCGGCGCGCCGGCCGACCGCCCGCAGCAACCGCTCGAAATCCTGCGGTGCGAACAGACTCGGCGTGCCACCGCCAAAGAAAACCGTGTCGATCCTGCGGCCCGTGAACAGCGCAAGTTCCGCTTCGAAATCGCATAACAGCGCGTCGATGTAGGCCGCGTCCGGCCGCCCCGCCTTGAGCTGATGCGAATTGAAATCACAGTACGGACATTTGCGCACGCACCAGGGCATGTGGACGTACAGCGCGAGCGGCGGCGTTTGCCTCATCGGCGGCTCGCCCCGGCGACTGCGGGCGCCGGGGCGCCGCCTTCGGCGCCCGTCCCGCCGCGTGCCGGCACCTCGCGCAGCAGCGCCTCGCGCAGCACGCGCAGCGCCCGCCCGCGATGACTCAATCGATTTTTTTCCTCTGGCGGCAGTTCGGCGGCGCTCAAGTTCAATTCCGCCAGCCAGAAGTACGGGTCGTAGCCGAATCCGCCGCGGCCGCGCGGCGCCTCGAGAATATGTCCTTCCCAAACGCCTTCCGCGATGATCGGCGCGGCCGGCG
>JAYTQR010000266.1:0-8558 GCA_043746615.1 Gammaproteobacteria bacterium
CCGTTGGCGTTCAAACCCAAGGTATACACTTTCCGATCGACGTAGCCCGGCGTCGTGGTCGTGCTGCGGGTCAGCAGATCGATCTTCGCCGCAACCACGTTGCGCCAGTAACCCATGCAGACCGCCGGAGCGCAGCCGTTATAACTGTCCGGATCGGCCGTGAACACCGCCGGCGCTCCCGTGGTGGGCACCGTCGTATCCAGGCCGTATTCGATTTGCAGGTTTTCGACACCGTCCACGAGCGGTACGATCGTGAAGCCGCCGGCTCCGAGTTCGGCTCTCTTCAACGTCGGCACGCCATCACCCGTCTTGTCGTCGTTGGCGACGAAGTAGATCTCGACGCGGTACTGACGCCAGCTGGCCGCGGTGGCACAGTCCTTCTGGTGCAAGGTGAGATTGGCGGTGTTGGTATCGAGAACGTAGTAGGTGGAGATGTTGCCGGACGCCAATTCGGCCGTATCATCGCACCCCGAGGCTTGGAAGTACGGATCGCCGGCCACATAGGCGTCGCAGCCGGCATCGCCCACCGCGCACGCACTTGCATGACGCACGACGAGAATATCGGTGCCCGCACGCAGATCGCTGAGACACGTCGGCGCGTTCGCGCCGTCGTCGTAGCCCTGTATCGCAATGGGTGCCGCCGCATTCAGGCCGGCGACCGACGTATCGCAAGGATCGGGCTTGGTGGCCGGCGTGGCCATAACCGAGGGATTGAACTCCGCGAGGTAGCCGGCGTTATGCAGGTCATCCTCGAGCAACTGCAGCGCGTAGCGGCCGTTTTCGGTTTGTTGATTGGCGCGATCGATCTCCGCGCGTGCCCGGCTGTTGTTCGCGAATAGCGTCACCAGTCCGATGAGGATCAGCACGCCGATCGTCATGGCCACCATCAACTCGATCAGCGAATAGCCGCCGGGCGGCACCCGGCATCGCGAAACACGCGTGAGGCGACTCAGTAGCATGATGTCGTCGCGATCGTGACCGACGTGGCGATGATGCGGCGGTAGGCCTCGTTCGCGCCGTAGTCGCCTTGGGCGCAGGTCAGGGCCGGCGTCGCGGTCGGACTCAAGCCTTGCCACGCAACCGAGACCTGGTAGACGCCCGGCGTGCATACCCCCAACGCCAGATTCGGCGCCTGCACCTGCACGATGCAGCCTCGCGCAGCGATCATACCGCCGACATTGGCCGCGGATTTCTGTTCGGCCGCGCCCTTCAGTGAATTACTCCAATTGCACAAATCCTGTGCGGGGCCCGGCGCAATCGTCGTGCAATCGGCCGGTTCGGTGTCGCCCGTGCCGATAGTACCGCTCGTTACGTAGCTCGCGGCCTGCGTGCGATTTGCGCTGATCATCTCGGCCATATCGGTCAGCGCCAAGACTGCCTGTGAACGCTGGAAAGACTCCATCTCGGCCAGACTCATTTTGCCCTGCAGTCCGGCGACCCCGAGCAAGCCGATCGCCAGAATCAACAAGGTCACGAGTACCTCGACGAGCGAGGTGCCCTGCTGGCGAGCGGACCGCGGCGTCGCTCTGCTCAACATGTTGCTGCCGCCACGATGTACGGCCGGCCGGACAGGTCAATGGACAGACACTGGTAAACGGTAGTCGAGCCTGCGGCGGCGGTGACCAGGAAGCGCGGCGCGGTGCCGGCCGGTAGGCGGCCGGACGGTTCGTACGTGACCGCGGCGGGGCCGATGATCGTCACTCCGCTCTCCGCGCCGCGGGTGTCGAGCACGTTAGCGGCGTTGGCCGGGTCGAGCACTTGCCAGCCGCTGACCCAGGCACTGCCGATCGGCGCTATCGTTACGTTGGCATTGCGCACAATGGCCTCCGAGCGGGTTCTGAGCAGCGACTCGAAGAGTTCGGATGACACGGTCTTGGCGCGTTGGCTTGCCGTCAACCCGGAAAACGACGGCACCGCAATCGCCGTCAGGAGCGCGGTAATGGCCATGGCCACGACCAGCTCGGGCATGGTAAAACCCGGCGAGGGACGCCGTCGCGACGTGCGGATTCGAGCCGGCATCTTGGGTACTCGGTAGTGCTTCATGGCGGCCATTACCAGACGCCGCTCGGCGTTTTTGCGCCGGTATTGGCGATCATCAAAGTCACGTCTCCGGCCTGTGGGGTGCCGATGATCGGAGTCGCGGAGGCGGTGAATGTCGGCGGAGTCCCCGTCGTCGCTGCGATCGCAATCGTGTAGAAAGCCGACACGCTCGCCGGGATCGTCACATTGAGAGTCGCGGCATCCGGCGCGTAAGCGCGCACATCGAGCAGGTATTGCTGCTGACGTTGCGCAATATCCATCAGCGTCGATTCCGCATCGCCGCGTCGACCCTTCATCATCGCCGCCGAATAGATCGGGAACGCGATCGCCGTCAGAATGGCGACGATGGCGACCGTGATCATCAATTCGATCAGCGTAAAGCCGCGTCGCCTATCTGCCTGAATTAGCGATATAGCCCTCATTCTGTCCATAGCCCATAGCCTCGGCCGTGTCTGGCAGCCTTGCGATCATCCGGTCCGCCATTGGCGCCCGAACCACTGTGGCCGCAGTGTTATCGATAAGAACGCACAGATCGCGGACGTATTTCACGGTTCGGTGGGCCGTTTTTCACTCGGCGTCGCGAAAATGCGGCTCTCGGGGTTTTGGCAGATCGCGGCGGCTGCGCCGGTGGCAAGTTCGCCACGGCCCGCATGTTATGTTTAATCGGCGGCAGGCCCGCGGCAGCGCTTCCGTTCAGGGTCGATCGGTAACGGGGCGGCGGCGCGCGGACCGGCGCGCGCAACGAGGTAATAAACGGGGCTCACGACGGCCACGCCGATGATCCAAGACAGATCGATGCCGCCCATCGCTCGGGCAATCCGGCCGGTGTAAAGGTCAGTGGCGACGAACGGAACTTGTACCACTATTCCCAGCGCGTAACAGACGATGGCCGCGACGTTGTACCGGCCATAGATGCCGCCATCGGCAGCGAAAAACGACGCTACGTCGTAATTGCCGAAGCGGATCAAGTAATAGTCCACCAGGTTCACCGCGGTCCACGGCACCATGAGATAGAGGAGGAGCTCGTTGAAGTGGCTATAGAGCGTAAGGAAATGGGCGGCGCCGACCAGACCGATCAGGAGCGCGGCAAAGAACGTCCCCGTGGCGATGAGGACCCGAGCGCGCGAGGTGGCCCGCCATCGCGGCACGAAGGTTTGACCGAGCGTGATTACCGCGAGCGCGCCGCCGTAGAGGCAAATGGCACCTGCGATGGCAACGCCGGGGGCGAAAAGCAGCACGATCACCAGGCTCGCCCGGCCGGTGAGCTGAGCGACGGCATTCACGACGTTGCCGTCGATGACGACCGGCCCGATCATCGCGCCGAGGATCATCGGCAGGACGGCACCCACGGTGGTGCCCCAATAGCAGGACCAGAAGGCTTGGCGTGGACCGGTATCGGGCGGCAAGTAGCGCGAATAGTCGGACACATAGGGCGCGTACGAGAGTTGCCAAAGCGCGCCAATGGAGACCATCCCGAAAAAGCCGACCGCCGAGAACGCCCCGTGCGTCGTGAACGGCTCGGGCAAGCGATTGACGAGCAAGATCCAGACGTAGCACAGCACTACGGCGCCTCCGGACACGTAGGTCATCATGCGAGTGCAAAAATGGATCAGATCATGGCCGTATATCGCCGCGGCGAGGCTGACTACGCCAATCGTCACAATGCCGGCGCGTTCGCTCACCCCAGGCAGGATAACGTGCAGCGATTGACCCCCCGTCACCAAGGCGGTTGCGGCGTATCCCACATACATGAAGATGACAAGTACCACTACGAAGGCCGCGCCCCTCGCACCGAACTGACCACGGCTCTGCACCATCTGCGGCACGCCAAGCCGCGGGCCCTGCGCCGCATGGAGCGCCATGAAGACCGTACCGACCAGATTTCCGACGAGGATGGCGAGAACGCCGGCGAGGAAGGACAGGCCGAAGACCGTCGTTGCCAGAGCTCCGGTGACGATGGTCAGCACATTCATATTCGCGCCCAGCCAAAGCGTGCACAGCTGACGCGCGTTGCCGTGCCTCTGATCGAGCGGGATCTGGTAAATCGTATGCTGCTCGATGCGCGTGGACTGTCGATGGCGGAGCGGCACGGGCGCATTCACAGCAAGTTATCTCGCCTCGATCGATTGACTGGCGGTATAGTTACGTAAGCACAAATAGCCGCACACCGCAATATCCGCCGTGCGCGCCTCGACGCCGCGGGGTCCGCTTCCGGGCCGGGCATGCGGACACTGATGAGGTGTGCTTCGCTAGCGAGGACGCCGACCGATGCGAGTGTCTGCGACGGGTTTTGCGGATTATGGCCTCACGGCGGCCGAGCGCCACGAAGCGGTATTCGGACATCGCTTCGAACGGCCCGGCATGGATGGCGAGCGCGGTGAGATCTGGTGCTACACGGACGCGATTGCCTATCCGCCGGGTGCTACGGTTCGACTGCAGGTCAGTTCGACCGTCGCGAGATATCAGCTTGCGATCGTCCGCGATGGCGCGACCGCCGCACCGGTGCTGAAACGCGAAGTCCTCGGCGCGCGCTGGCAGGAGACACCGGATCAATGCTCGGTAAGCGGCTGCGGCTGGAAATCATCTGTGGAATTTCGCGTTGAAAACGACTGGCCCTCCGGCGGCTATCGCATTACATTGACGGCGGAGGCTCGCGACGGCGCTCAGATCCAATCGCACCATCTGTTCATCGTGCGGCCGCTCGCCGGCCGCAAGCCGAACCGCATTCTCCAGGTGGCGGCGTCGGCAACGTGGACTGCCTACAACACCTGGGGCGGCTCAAACCACTACCAGGGAATCACCGGACCGCGGCGCAACCAGTATGCGACGACGGTCAGCATCGAGCGCCCATGGTGCCGCGGTTTTGTCGTCCTACCGGACGACGCGCCGCGGGTGCCATTGGAGTTTTGCACGCCGCCCGCCACTGCACCACGCTACCCGCACCTGGAATGGGCGTTCGCCAATGGCTATTCCAACAAATACGCGTCATCTGGCTGGGCGAGTTACGACAGACACTTTTTCCACTGGGCCGAGCACATGGGCTTTGCCGTCGATCTGGCCAGTCAGCACGAAATGCATTTCAGCCCGGAAATTCTCGCCGGCTACGACTGCGTGGTTTTCGTAGGGCACGATGAATACTGGACGTGGGAAATGCGGGACGCGATCGATGACTATATTGAGCGCGGCGGACGCGTAGCGCGGTTCGCGGGCAACTTCATGTGGCAGACGCGTCTGGAAAGTGGCGGGAATTTGCAGGTTTGCTACAAGTATCGAGCGCGCGCGGAGGATCCGGTCTACAAATCCGCCGACCCATCGCGCACATCCGGTTCATGGGAAGCACGCGAGACGGGGCGGCCCGGTGCGAAGACCTTCGGTCTGAACGCCACCAATGGGCTGTATGCCGGCTGGGGTGCTTGCGCGCCGCGCGGCGTCCGCGGCTTTCCCGTCTACCGGCCCGGCCATTGGGCGTTTGCGGGCACCGGCATCTACTACGGGGACCTGCTCGGCGCCGACGGTCATGCGTTCGGATATGAGGTGGACGGCATCGATTACATCATCCGCGGCGGTCTACCTGAACCGAGCGAGACGAGCGGCGCCCCGGAAGGGTTGCAAATCCTCGCGCTCGGCATGTCGTCCCTGCAAGAGGACGGCATCGACGGCGCATTCGACGATCGATTCCTGTCCGACGCGGACGCAAAATTCGTCGCCGAGACCCTGATCGGAGACAGCGGCGAGGCTGCCGTCGAGCGTGTCAAGCGCGGCGCCGGGATGATCGTCAACTTCACGCGTGGCAAGGGCGAAGTGTTTCATGCCGGAAGCTGCGAATGGGTGGCGGCCCTGTCGAAACGCGACACCATGGTTGAGCGCGTCACCGCGAATGTACTCGGCCGCTATCTCGGTCGTTGATAGCGCACCCGACGACGCGGCGTGCGCACGCCGCGGCCGCGGCATTGGTCGGTGCACATCAGAGGATCATCGAGGCTGGCCCTTTGCATCTCGCCCAGCGGATCCGGCTTTCGATCATCGGGCCATGATGGCTAGCGGCGGCTCCGCAAATCCGACAGCACGTTGCCCAGCCGGTGAATCTCGGCCATCGTGTTGTAGTGCACCAGCGAAACACGCACCGCACCGGTCTCCTGCGCAAGACGCAGGCGGTGCATCAGCCGGGGTGCGTACATGTGGCCGTCGCGGATGCCGATCTCCGCGCGCGCTGCTGCATCGGTCACGGCCTGCGGTAAAATCCCCGGCATGTTGAAGCAGAACGTGGGCACGCGCTCCGACACCCGTGCATCGTCGTTGATGCCGTAAATCTGCGCCCCGTTGTCTTTCAGGACGCGCGACAGCTCCAATGAGAGAGTCCGCTCATAGGTCTGAATGGCCTGCATGGCAAGTCGCACATCTTCACCCATCGACTGCGCATCGGCGGCTCCCGGTCCGCCCGCAAGCATGCGCCCGATTTGCGCGAGGTAGTTGACCGCGGCGTCCATGCCGGCCACATTCTCGAACGCGAAGGTGCCGGCCTCGATCTTGCCCGGCGGCACATCGGGGATAAAGTCCTCCCGGAATGTCGGCAGCGCCTCCAACAGTTCATAGCGCCCCCACATGAAACCCATGTGTGGCGCGAAAATCTTGTATCCCGAACAGACCAGGTAATCACAATCGAACGCCTGGACGTCGATGGGCCCGTGTGGTGCATAGTGAACGCTGTCGAGAAAAATCTCCGCGCCCGCGGCGTGCACGACATCCGCGGCTGCCCGCACGTCGGTGATCGACCCGAGCGCATTGGACGTCAGCGTGCATGCCACCAAGCGCGTGCGCGGCGACAGCAACGGCGGCAGATCCTCGACGTGCAGACAGCCGTCGGCACGCATTTTCCACCAAACGAACTTTCCGCCCATTCTCTCGAGCACGAGCCAGGTGGCAACATTGGCTTCATGGTCGAGGTCGGTGACGATAATCTCGTTACGGGCGGCGAGTGTTTGGCCGATTGCCAGACTGATCAGCCGAATGAAGGAAGTTGCATTCAGCCCGAACGCGATTTCCTCGGCTCGCCGCGCATTGACGAACGCCGCCACCGAGGCACGTGAACGCGCAATCGTGGCATCCACGGCGCGGCTTTGCGGATAGCGTCCGCCACGCTGCACGTTATGGTCGAGCAGATGCCGATTCACGGCGTCCAGCACCATCTGTGGGACTTGAGCTCCGGCGGCATTGTCGAAAAATATGAACGGTCCGGCGCGGTGCAGCGCGGGAAACTGGGCACGCAATGATGCCGCGGGGAATCCAACTCCGCCAGCTGCCGTGTGCCCCTCTATCCGTGCAACCATAGTCGCGCTCCGCGGTTAAGTCGTGGCCAAAATTGGCGGCCCGGCAAAACGCCGGGTTCGGCAAGCTTCTGGGACTCGCTACCGGAATTGCGCACGATAGCCAGCAAGAGCCGCGACGAACGACTCGACGTCGTCCTCCGAGTTGTAGAAGTGGAAGGTCGCGCGCAGATTGTCGTCGCGGAACGAGGTGACGATATTCCGTTCCATCAGTTTCAAGAACAGCTGCTCGACCTGGTTGGCGCGCACGCAGATCATCGCGCCATGGCGTTCCTCCCGCCGCGGCGTCACGCTCGGCCAGCCGATCGCTTCCAGGCCATCCATGCACAGACGCGTCAGGTAGCGGATCCGCTTCTCGATGGTGTCGGTGCCCACCTCGAGAATGACTTTCAGGCCGGCCTCGGCGGCGTAACAGTTGACTACCGCCGGCGTTCCCGCCTCGAAGCGCCGCGCCGTCGCTGCAGGCCTGTTTGCCGTAATGTCCATCGCCGCGATGTTTTCCTGGGCGAACCAGCCCGAGTTGGTAGGGAGCAGGCCGGGAATCAAGGCGCCGCGCACATAAAGGAATCCCAGCCCCGCGGTACCCAACAGGTACTTGAGCATGCCGCCGACGGCGAAGTCGACATCCAGCCGCTTGACATCGACCGTGACCGCGCCGACGGCCTGGTAGCAATCCAGCATAATCTTCGCGCCCTTGGCGTGCGCGAGGCGCGCGATGCCGGAAATATCCAGCATCGCCCCGTTGCGAAAGCAGACGTGGGTCACGGCGACGATCTGGGTTTCCTCGTCGATGAGCTTCTCGAAGTGGTTGAGCGGAATGTAGCCGTCCGGCGCACGCGGCACGTGCACCACGTGCGCGCCGCGCTTCTCCTGCGCGTGCCAGATCTGCGCGTTCGTCGGAAACTCGAAGTCGCTTATCACGACTTTATTGCGGCGGCCCGAGAAGTCGCAGGCGCTCGCCAGCGCGTTGATGCCCGCGGATGCCGAGGCCGTCACGGCAATCTCATCGGGCTGCGCCCGCAGTACTCCGGCCATTGCAGCGCGAACTGCCTCGTTTTTCATCACCCAGACATCCCAGTTCGCGCCGACCAGCAGCCGGTCTTCCATGTAAGCGTTGATTGCCTCTTTGACGCTGTCGGCCAGGGCGCAGTACGAACCGCTGTTCAGGTAGGTCTTGCGCTCCAAAACAGGAAA
>JAYTQR010000267.1:0-3270 GCA_043746615.1 Gammaproteobacteria bacterium
CCGACGCAGATCAGCTCCAACGCGTCGCGCGCGTCCGCCGGATTGAGGTCGATGCCGCTGCCGATGTTCAGCCGCTGCCGGTTGACGCGGATCCAGCGGTACTCGCTATCCAACGGCGGCAAGGTCACCGCCAACGAAGCTTCCGCAAGGCCGTACACCGGATACATCGCCCGCCGCCGCAGTCCTGTATAGGCGAGCGCGTTCATGAACTCGTTGCACAGTTCGACCGAAATCGGCTCCGCGCCGTTGAATATCAAGCGCATCGGCGTTAGGTCCAAGCCGTCGAGGCGCTTGCCGCCGAGCACCTTCAAGAAATGGCGATAGCCGAAATTCGGCGAACAGGTGATCGTAGCGCGCTTCTTCGATGCGACCTGCAGCCACAACAGCGGGCGGCGCACGAACAATTCGGTCGGCATCAAATTGACGTGCACGCGGTTGGCGAATTGCATCAGATAAAAACCGATCAAACCCATATCGTGCGTCAGCGGCATCCAGCTCAAAGCGACGTCGGAGTCGCTGAATTTGTCCACCGCCGTGGCGCTCTTGGTGTTGGCGATCAGATTACCGTGCGTAAGGACGACGCCTTTCGGTTCACTGGTCGAGCCCGATGAGAATTGAATGAACGCCGTATCCTCCGGCGCCGGCCGGTACAGCTTGCCGGCCCGCGAAATGTCCGTGATCGATTCGACCAGAAAGCAGCGCGCATTTAGTGCCGCAAACAGATCCGCCTCGCCGACCGCGGCGGCGAGCGTTTGCAGACGCCGTAAATTCTTCGCGTCCGTGTACAGCAACGGATTGCCGAGCTTGCGGGCGACACGTAGCAGTTTGTGCCGATGTTCGTCGCTGATGCCGACGGCGAGCGGCACCGGCACGATCCCGCCGCACACGGCGGCCCAGAATGCGTCGAGGAATTGTTCGTTGTCGTTCAAGAAAATGATCAGCTTGTCGCCGCGCTGGGCGCCGATCGCTTGCAAATGATGGAGGATGCCGAGCGCCCGCTGGTGCACCTCGGCATAGCTCACGCGCCGCTCGGAGTCTTCGCCGTCGACGTAGCACACGGCCCGATCGACGCCGCGGTTCATCTCGAGCACGTCGACCAGTGTTTCGCCTGTCATCGCTTGGTCACCGTCATCATCAATTTCGAGCGAGGCCGCAAGTTGATCTGCGCCTCGATGTCGAGCGGCGCATCGTCGATGCGCGCCAAGCGGAAGCGCCGGCACATGGTGTGCAAGTGCACGAGCATCTCGAACATCGCCAGATTCTCGCCGATGCAGTGTCGCGGACCGACGGAGAACGGAATATACGCGAAGCGATGCCGTGTCGCGGCGCCGGCGAAGCGTTCGGGTCGGAAGGCGTCCGGCTCGTCCCAGAAGGCCGGGTGCCGATGCAGCAGGTAGGGGCTGATGAACACGTCGGTGCGCGGCCCCACGGCATAGCCGCCGAGCTCGTCCGCCGCGATACTGCGGCGTGTGAATAGCCAGCCCGGGGGATACAGGCGCAGCGATTCCTGCAGCACTTGATGCGTGAAGCTCATGGACTCGGCCGCCTCGAGTCCGAGCGGGCGGGTGTGCGGCGCCCCGTCCGCCTCGCCTTCCAAGCGTTCGGCGGTGTCGCGATGCCGGCTGATGAGGTACCAGGTCCATGTGAGCGCGGCGGCCGTGGTTTCGTGCCCGGCCACGATCAAGGTCATGACCTCGTCGATCAATTCCCGTTCGCTCATGCCCTCGCCGGTATCGCGGCTGCTGGTCTGCAGCAGCATTTGCAGGAAATCGCAGTGTTCCTCGGGTTCGCGGCGGCGCCGGTCGATCAATTCGACGATCAGAGCCCCGAGGGAGCGGAAGCGAAACGCGAATTTCAGATCCCTTACGCTTTCTTTCGCGACGACCTCGAACGGATTCGCACCGAGTTGCCGCTCGAGGCGGGCAAGGTCGGTGCCGAAAATCGAGCGCAGGACGATCTCCAGTGTCAGTTCGCTGGTCTCGTCGGCGACGTTGATCGCCTCGCCCGCGGCGGCGCGGGTCCCCCAGCGGTTGGCATATTTCTCGTTGACTTCGCCGATCAGCGCGCCGAATCGATCGAGCACGCGGCGGTGGAATGACGGCTGAATCATGCGCCGTTGACGGCGCCACAGATCGCCTTCGCTGGTCATCAGGCCCATGCCGAGCAGGATCTTGACCCGATCCATGCCCTCGCCCTTGGTGTAATTGCGGTGATTCGACAACAGCACGTGTTTGATGTCGTCGGGGTGATTGATGACGTAGTAGTGGACGCCGCGGCTTGGTGCGAAAACGCGGTACACATCGCCGTAACGCTGGAAATATTCGCGCATGCGCGCGAAAGATTCGTCGTTGCCGCCGAGGTCGAAGCCCTCGGCAGGACCCGGAGGAAGGACGGTCGTCTGCATCGGTGCATTGTAACGTAGCCGCCCGTCGCTGCGGGCGCGCCTATTGCGCGCCGAGCGCGGCTTCCAGACAATGCCGAGTGTGCCGAAAAAAACAGACGATGCCGATCTACGCAATACGATTTACCAGCAGCAAACGCGCTCGGGCCGGCGTCTGACGCCGGCGCGGCGGCTGTCGTATCGACTCTTGGTGCCGCTCGCTCTTGCGCTGATTCGCGCGGTGTGGGCGTGGTGCCGCGTGACGCGCGTCGCCGGCGCTCAGCACATCGGCGCGGCGCTCGAGCGAGCGCCGTCGTTCATTCCGGTTTATTGGCATCAGCACCAACTGTTCTGCGTGAAATTTCTACTCAAGCAGCGCGCCGCCGGCGTGCATCTCGGCTTTTTGATCAGCCCGTCGGTCGACGGGGAAATCGGCGCGATGCTCGTGCGCCGGATCGGCGGCGTCGTAATCCGCGGTTCATCGTCGCACACCGGCGCGCGCGCGCTGCGCGATTATTACCAGGCGCTCGCGCATGAAGGCGTATCGCCCGCGATCACTCCGGACGGGCCGCGCGGCCCGCCCCGGCGGTTCAAACCCGGCGCGATCCTGCTGGCGCAGCTGTCGCAGCGCCCGATCGTTGCGTTGAGCTTTGCTGCTTCGCGCGCGTGGAAAATTCAATGGGATCGGTTCGTCATCCCGATGCCGTTCGCGCGCGTCGCGATCGTCGTCGGCGCGCCCATCTACGTGGCCAGGGGCCTCGATGCGGCGGGGCTCGCCCGCTTGCAAGGCGAGCTGGAGCAGCGCCTGCAAGCCTTGTCCGACGAGGCCACGGCGCTGTTGCGCTAGAGGCCGATGCCGTTTGCGCCGCTCGGGTTCGCGGTAATCAGCC
>JAYTQR010000268.1:0-6225 GCA_043746615.1 Gammaproteobacteria bacterium
CCTAAGCAACGCGACTCGCGCGATCTGCGTCGCAATCTCTGCCGATCGCGGTGCGCGCCGCGAGCGGCAGATGCCTCCCCAAGGACGAACGCAGTATGGCTATGGCTTCGTGTCGGTCTGCGGCAGCGGCGTGCGGTCCTGCGGCGGCGGTGGAGTTTTCTGCGGCGGTAGCGTTTGTTGCCGCGATGGGGCTTGCGCCCGTCGCTTCTGTTCCTGCAACAGCTTCTGTTCCTGCTGCTGCCGTTGCAGAAGCTGCTGTTGCTCTTGCGCATGCTTCTGCATCAACTGCTGAGTCTGCTGCTGGTGCTGCTGCTCGAGTTGCTGCTGCAGCTGCATTCGCCTCGCGCCCTGCGCCTGTTGATTCGCGAGCTGTTGATGTTCGCGTTCCTGTTGCTGCTGGATCTTCTGCCGCTCCGCGTCCTGCTGCGCGCGCAGCTGCGCCTGCTCCTGCAAATGTTGCCGCTCGAGCACGGAGTTCGCCATGCTGGGCGACGCCGGCCGGGGAACCGCGGGTATATCGCGCGGATGAATCACGGCCGGGACGGGACGGTTCGCAGTGTTCTCGATGGCGCCGCGCGCCGCCGCCGGCGTGCCGCCTCGGGCTGGAGCCGCTGCGGGCCGCGTGGGGGCGACCAGTGTCCTGGCGGGCCGCGTGGGGGCGATGAGTGTCCTGGCGGGCGGCGCAAGCCGTACGACCGGGCGTGGCGGCGCCTCGGCCGCCTGGATCTGCCGCACCGCCGCGATTGCAAGCGGCTTGCCGCCATTATTCTTGATCGCCTGCTGGCGCCGTGCGAACGGCAACGGCGGCGGCGGCGGCGCGATTCGCGCGACGACGACGCGTCTCTCGATGGCCGCCGGCGGATGCGCGGCACTGCTGCGTGCGGTGCCGAGCACCGCCTGCATCGTCGGTACGACCGCCGGCGCAAACACGCGCACCGGTGCGCTGGCGAGCATGCGCTGATTCACCGCCATGGCGTTACGGGTAATCGGCTGTGCCGAGGTGAAGGCCTGCGAAGTCGTTGCGATCACCGCGCCGGGCACATTGCGGTTGACGTAGGTCACGTTGGTCGCGTTCACCGTGTTATTGACGATCGTCGTGTTGTAGATGTTGTTGACGACGGTCGTGTTCACCGTCGTATTGGTGACGTTGATCTGGTCGACGTAACCTCGACTAACCGGATAGGACGGAACGTAGACTTCCCGGGGACCGAGGGCGAACCAGGCGACGCCGGCGCCGACGCTGACCCACGCGACCAGTGCCGGTGCGTAGATCGGGCGGACGTAGCCTTCGCCTAACGGTGCCGGCGGTGCCGGCACCCAACCCCAGGCGCCATTCACCTCAAGCCATCGACCATAGTGAAACGGTGCAAACCCCCACGATTGATCATCGACCCAAGTGTAGCCCCAGGGCTCGATATAGTCCCAATGTCCGTCCTGGTATGGAGCCCAGCCGGCCGCGACTCCGCGCGGGAACCAAACGTAGCCGTTGTCCGGCGTCGATTGCCAAACTCCATGCTGATCGAGATCCTCGTAACCGACGACGTCGGATGAGACGTAGCGGCTCGATACCGAGTGCGCCCAGCGTCTGTCGCGATTCGCGCTCCATGCATCGAAAGCATCCAGTTCGGGACCATAGGATTGGACGTCCTCGGCCAGCGCGTTCGTGCCGGAGAAGGTGTCGTATTCGTTCGCGGATACGGCATAAGCGGATCCGCCGCCGGTCACTTCGCCCCGGCCGGCGCGCACGCCGATCGCCGTCGTATTGCCTGCTGCGCCGACCGTCACGCGATAAAGGCCCGGTCCCAGCAAGGTAAAGGCCAAATTAGGCGTATCGATTTCGTAAGTCTCATTGTCATAGAGGCGCAGCACACGCACGAGCATGGTGCCCGCCGACAGCTGAATTTGAGTCACGTTGTTGCCCAGATTCAGCAACGACATGGCCGTATCGGACGACAGGCGCAGGATCGAGCCATCGAGTTGCAGCTCCGCGCGGCCGTCCCGATCCGACCAAAGGGCATCGCCGGAAGTCAGGGGGCGATTGAGCGGCGGCGCAACCCAGTCGTTCGTACCGCCCGGCTGAAAGGAAACCGAGCCTTCGACGTAGGCGAGACGGGCGACACTCGTCGGCGGATCGCCCTCGTTGGCGGCCGCGCGATTCGGCATCAGTATGACGAGTGCGAGTGCGAACGCGAGAAGCGCCGGCGAATAACCTATCTGCTGCATCATCACCGGAATGTCCTCGATTGATTCACCGTGCGGACGCCGTGATCGCACACACCAGGGCAACCCGGCGCAATACACCAGCGCTCGTCCAGGCGTCATACGCTTGATCAGCGCGCCGAGCGGTTCGTCAAAGTCGTATGTTGCGCGAACGTGTCGTCGGCTTGGACGTTTCCGAGCTTACCCTCGGCGATCGCGAGCATGTCGTGGATTCCCTGCAGATACGGTCCCAGACCGCCAGCTTCAGGTACGGCGCCACGGCATGGCCGAGTCTGCGCGGCCGGCCGCTGCGCCGCCGAGATGGGCAGTCGATCAGGGGCAGCCGATTCACGTTTCTGCATGGACTGATATGTAGCGCCGCCGGCCACGCTGCGTCCGTTCGCTACCACACGCTGACTACGTTGGTTCCAGCGCAGCGACTGCGGCCGCGGTGGCGAGGCGCCTGTGGCGACCACGTAGAACTCATCCTGTGAGTGCGGCGTTTGCGGATCGACTTACGCGCGGTGCTCGCCCGCCACTGGCGCCGTGATCGTGCTTAAATATTGCGCTCTGTGGCTGCGCAATCCCCGCCCCAACTCGAGGACAGATCGCCGTGAGCATCAATCATACGCGCGAGATGATACCCGCAACCTTAGGGCAGCCCGGCGCCGCCAATTTCTGGCTCGCCGTCGTATTCACCGGTATCGGGGCCGGCATCGGCGCGGCGATGCTGACCTCGTTGTTGTCGGCGATCCAGCACTGGGTGTGGCCTCCGGCCAATGCGAACCTGCTGGAGGCGGCCATGAGAACGGCGGCGTGGCACCACATCTGGGTGCTGCTGATTGCCGGGCTGCTGACCGGCAGCGCGCAGATCGTGCTCGGGCGCCTCACCAGCGCCAACGGCATCGAGATCAGTACCGCGATCTGGTTCAAGGCCGGCAGAATGCCGGCGCTGCGTACGCTCGGCAGCGCGGTATTGTCGATCGTCATTGTCGCTATGGGTGCTCCGCTCGGCCGCGAAGGATCGCCGAAACAGGCCGGCGCGGTCATTGCCAACCTGCTGTCCGACCGGCAGAAATTGTCCGACGAGCAGCGCCGGCTGCTGGTCGCCTGCGGAGCGGGTGCAGGCATGGCAGCCGCGTACGACGTACCGCTCGGCGGCGCACTGTTCGCACTCGAAGTATTGCGCGGGGCATTGGCGCTGCGCCTGGTGCTGCCGGCATTGACCGCTGCGTTGATCGCGACGGCCGTCTCCTGGATTGCGCTACCGGACGCCCCAACGTATTCCATTCCAGTCTTCGGCAGTCCGATGTCGAGCATCGTCTGGGGATTGGTCGCCGGACCTATTGCCGGCGTGGTGTCCGTCGGCTATGTACGACTGATTGCGCTGGCCGACCGCTATCGACCCAAAGGGTGGTGGCGTCTAGCCGCCCCCGCGCTGACATTGGCTGCGATCGGCGCCGTATCGATTCCGTTCCCACAAATACTCGGCAATGGCAAAGACGTCGCGCAACTCGCCTTCCTCGGCCAAGTGGCGCCCGCCTTGCTGCTGTCGCTCCTGGTGCTGAAACCGCTGGCCACCGCGCTGTCCCTCGGCAGCGGTGCGCCGGGCGGATTGTTTACCCCGACGCTCACGCTCGGCGCGCTGCTAGGCGGCACACTCGGCCATATCTGGACATGGATTTGGCCCGGCGTGCCACCGGGACTGTTTGCCTTGATCGGCGCCGGAGCCGTGCTCGCCGCCACCACCCAGGGGCCCCTGTCAGCGGTAGTCCTGATGATCGAACTGACGGGACACGATCGCTCATTCGTCGTGCCGCTTTTGCTGGCGGTCGCGGCGGCGACGCTGGTCGCGCGCACGATCGACCGGCGTTCGATCTACGATGCTCGATTGACCGACGCCGAGCTCGCCGAGCGGCAAGCATTGCGCGATCCGCCGGCGCATTAGCGCTGATTGCGACGGCGCCGGAACATTGCAAGTCGTGCGCGCGGACCTAGGGGTGCGGCGCCAGGAAGCGGTTGAGCGCGGAGGCCACGCCGCGTGGATCTTCCCAGAACGGATTGTGCCCAAGTCCCTTGAATATCTTGACCTGCGCTTCCGGTAAGGCATTCTCCAGGGTGCGGCGCACGGGCTCTTCCATGATGGGGTCCTTGCTGCCCCAAATCAGCAACGTCGGAGCTTTTAGCCGCGGCAACGTCGCCTGCAAATCGGCGTACTGGCTGTCGGCCGATAACGCCTGATCGAGAACCGCGAGCCATACGCGTAATGGGATCGCCGCGGCGTCCCGCCGCTCGCGGCGCAGAAAATCCGGATCCACGGGCGTGGGCGACGACCACCAATCGATCATGAACGGAGAATCGGCAGCAATCGGCTCTTTGAGCTTGCGGATTTCAGCGGCGAAATCGAGTTTTGGGCGCGTATTCGGCGTGCACGGCGGCAGCCCGCCGGTGGAGGAAATCAGCACGACGCGCCGGGTGCGCCGAGGCCACGTTTCCGCGAACGTCTGCGCAACGATGCTTCCCAAGGAATGACCGACGATAGCGGCTTTGCGCACCCCCAGTGCGTCGAGCAACAGCTTGATGTCGTAGGCGAAATCGAAACGGCTATAGCAACATTCCGGCTTGCTCGACTGGCCGTGGCCGCGGAGATCGACAAGAATCAGGCGAAATTGCTTCGACAGATACGGCAGCATCGGCACCCAGTCGCGCGCGCTGTCAGTGTAGCCATGAATCAATACCACCGGGATTCCCGCTGGATCACCCATGTCAATATAGGCGAGCACTTCGCTATTCGGCAGGGTGATTGTCATTTTCCGCGCATCGAACGCGTCCAGATCGATTTTCAATGGCGGCGGCGCAGCGGCGGGCACCGTGGCGGCGGAATGCGACGTCGGAGTGGCGCAGCAGAGAAGCACGAACGGAATAATCGGCATCAACGCGTAGCGGCGTCGAGGCTTGGCGCGGCCGAGCGAAGCGGCATATACAGGCATGATTCAAAGCCTATATGCCACCGCCGCAAAAGTCACCACCGACGCACGGGCTCGTCGCCGTTCGCGCGGTCAGCTCAGCGCGGGCGGAATTCCTTGATGCATGCGTCGCCGGTCCGCGGACGGCGCCACGCCCGCCCACGCCTTGTAGGCGCGCGAGAATTGCGCCACGCTCCTGAAACCACAGGCGACCGCGGAATCGACAACCGCCAAGTTCGTGTACTGCAGTAATGCGCGGGCGCGCTGCAGGCGCAAATTCAAGTAGTAGCGCCGCGGCGACAAACGCATCTGCAGCTGGAATCCGCGCTCGCAACGTCGTTGCGACACGCCGGCCGCCGCGCACAAATGCGGCATAGACAGCGGCTCCTCGAGATTGCCCTCCATCAATTCAATGGCTTTGACGAGCCACGAGTCGTGGATACCCTGGCGCTCGCGAGTGCCCATGCGTTGATGTTCGCGGGACTCACGCATGCGCGTGTGAATGAACTGTTCGGCAACGGCTGCGGCAAGACGATGTCCATGCTGTAATCCGACGACGTGCAGCATCATGTCCAAGGCCGCAGTACCACCGGCGCAGGTAAATCGCGAGCGATCGACGACGAACAACTCGGGCACGATGCAGATCTTTGGAAATTGGCTGCGCAGACTTTCCAGCGATTCCCAGTGCGTCGTCGCGCGGTAATTATTCAGCAAACCCGCATATGCCAGCACGAAGCTGCCGGTATCGATCGCACCGAGCGGCACGCCGGTTCGGTCGAAATTGCGCAGCCATTTTGCAATGCGAATGTCGTATAGCGCCTCCGGTTCGAAGCCGGCGCACACCGCAACACGAGCATAATCGACGCGCTCGCGAGTCGAGCGATCGGCGGCGACGGACATGCCGTTGCTGGCAATGACCGGTTCGCCTGCGAGGGAAATGGTTTCCCATCGATACAGATCGCATTGCGCGAGCCGGTTGGCGACACGCAACGGCTCAACGGCGCACGCAAACGCCAGCATCGAAAAACGCGGCGCCAAAACGAATCCGACCGTTTCCGGC